>JAGWAW010000137.1 GCA_021296165.1 Nitrosopumilaceae archaeon
GTCCCGAGGCGGGTGATTGGGTGATCATGCCCGTCGAGTCATCCCGAGTTTTTCCATTCTTTTTGGCCAATACTATGCGCAACCTCGTGGAGAGCGGTTTTTCGTCACTCAAGGACAGGTTCCGCGACCACATACGCTCTGACGCCGCGCATGCAGGCGCGCGAGCTGGCGCTGATGTCCATCTGCCACAACATCTTCCATTAGGGATCAAAAACGGGTCCCCAAATGGGCACGGGCGGGGGGGCCTGCGCACCCCCGGCCACATCTCTACGTATGCGGGCATGGCTGTCTTATGGTCGGTCCAAACTGGTGGCTTGGCGGCCAAAACCGGCCCCCGATCCGCTAAAATGCGGCCCGGCTTGGCATCTTGGGAGAACATGAGCCTGGCCGGGCCGCCCCTAGGGTGGGCCGCGGATGGCGGGAATATGCCTGTTGGACAACCCCCCCTAACCAGTTACCTTTTTTATTCTGTCAAGCGTCACGCATACCATGGGCGTCTCGGCTGCCGGCACGGAGCGCGCAGCGGGATCCACACGATATGTCCTCCCAGAAGCATCCACATTCGGCCACACCCCAGAGTCGGTCATCCGGCGCATGACGGAGATAATCATCAAGCAGTTCGACCCCATATCGATAATACTGTTCGGGTCAGTGGCCCGCGGTAGTGCGGACAGCCGCAGCGACATAGACCTACTGGTCATCATGCCCGAGGGGACCGACGAGCAGGAGATGCAGATTAAGATCCGTACCGCCCTGCATCATTCGCCAATAGCCAAAGATGTCTTGGTTAACACGCAGGACAGGTTTGACAGGTATGCCAAGCTGCCGGGCACGGTCCAGCGGGCGGCTCTCAGTGAGGGGGTGAGGCTTCATGGATGATTTGGCATCATACGCCTCGGTGTTTTTGCAAAACGCCGAAGACGATCTGCGTTCAGCGGCACAGGCGTCGTCTGCCGAACGGTACGATGTCCGCAATCGCGCCTATAATTCACAACAGGCAGCCGAGAAGGCCCTGAAGGCCGCACTGGCGCTGACCGGTGTAAACTTTGACCGCACGCATGACTTGAACCAGCTCTGCGGCGGCCTGCCGCCAGACTGGGGCATCACCTGGCCGCCTTCGGATCTTGCCAGATTGACGAACATGGTGGCGACCGCCAGATACGGCAACGGCGGAACGGCCCCCAGCAAGTCCGATGCGGATTGGGCGTTTGGCATCGCCTCGGACATAGTCGGCGCCATTCGTACCGGGGCGGCGCGCCGCGGAATCTGACGCCGGCGCAATGTGCGTTGACACAATACGTAATCGAGGCAAGTAGCATCCTGCAATGATGCCTGCAAATCATAGGGCAATGGTCGTGCGGCTTGATCCTACTTGCCTCCGATACAATCCACAACACATACGGAGGACATTTAGATCCTCCCAATATTCAAAACCCGGTGCCGCAGCACGGCGCTTCGGCAGTCGGGGGGCCCCGCTAGAGGGAGACCGATCTGCAACAAAGAGTTTTCGGAGCTATGGGCAGCCAAGACCCGCTGGACGCCGATCAAGGCGGACCGTCCCAACGAGGTCTGGGAGACGGACCACACATTATGTCTGAAGTACGTCCCGCCGGACGAGTTTCCGGCATCATGGGAGGCGAGGCATAAATGAGGGGTCAGAGCCTGCAAAATCGTGCTAAAAGCGGTCTCCTTTTCCGGGGCCCAGATCACTTTTTCGCGGCGTTGTTCGGGGAACCCTTCCCGTCCAGACCATCCCGTATCCCCAGGTACGCGTTGGCCCCAGTCAGCGAGGCCTTGCTGTATATCTCCTCCATCAGCGGAATGAACGCCTCCTCGCCGCGCCACATCGGAAAGCGGCCCAGCGTTTTGATGAGCGCCGCCGGCTCGGCCGGCGCGGGCGCCGACTCGTACGAGTCATCATCCGATCCCCGGCGGCCCCAGAACTCGCTCGGGTCCGAGGGAAGCTGCGCCGCCCCGCCGGCATCTCCCGCCGGCCCGAAATCCCCGATGTGGAATCCGGGCTCCAGGCCGCCCAGCACCGAAATGCGCCCGGCCCGCATCCAGGCGGAACTCCGCCGGCAGGTCAGACATCGGAAGGCCCGGGGTGGCGGGGTCGGGATCTGGCTCCGGGGGCCGTCCCCCCAACAGCATGCCCCGCAGGGCGCCCCAGCCAATGGTATGGATGGGGTATGTCTTGGGGAGCCGCCTCGGGGGCGGTCCTGCACCCGTATCGGGCGGTATGGCACCGGGGGCCGCGCCGGGTTTGGAGCCGGGCCACAGCATGTTCAGGAGATCGTTGCGGTCCACCCCCCGGATCCTCATATACAGGAGGGGGTCCCGGTCAAACTCCTCGGCCAGTATATAGCTCACCGCCACCACGTGCTTGCAAAAGTCCGACCATTCGTTGCACGTGCAGGACACCCTCACCTCCCTGCCCGTTGGAAAGAGCGGCGCCCCCCGGTTGGCCATCTCCGCCCCCATACCCTCCGGCATATATCCGGCCAGAAGGTTTGCGGCGTATATGGGCCGCTCCCCGAGCAGCCGGGCAACCTTCTCCCGGTAGCCGTCCGGCGTCATTATATCCATGCTCATGTGGTACGGCTGTTTCGCCGAGCCCTGCACCACCCCGGCCACCCGCCCCCGCTCCACCGCCACCGACAGCACCTGGCCCTGGCGCGCGTAGGTCCGGCCGCGGGCAAACGGGCCGTACGAGTGGGCGCCCTCCAGAGCACGGATCCACCCCTTGGCCAGCCAGCCTTGGCCCAGCTCGCCGCGCTTGGCCCGAACCTTTATGCCGTTCTTCACCTTTTTGGGGCCGGGGCGCCTGCGCCTCCGATATCTGTAATAGTACATGCTATACCCCCGCCGCCTCCCGGCTCAGGGCCAGCACCCTCCTGAGGTCGTCGTTGGACATCTCCGTCAGCCAGCCCTCGCCGGTGCCCACCACCTGCTCGGCCACAAGCCTCTTGCCCTCTATCATCTGGTCTATCTTCTCCTCCAGCGTCCCCACGCAGACCAGCTTGTGGACCTGGACGTTCCGCCGCTGGCCTATCCGGAAGGCCCGGTCGGTGGCCTGGCTCTCGACGGCGGGGTTCCACCAGCGGTCAAAGTGGAAGACGTGGTTGGCCGAGGTGAGGTTCAGCCCGGTGCCCCCCGCCTTCAGGGACAGCACGAATATGGGCGGCCCCCCATCTCCCTGAAAGCGCTCCACCATCGCGTCGCGCCGGCCCTTGGGCACGCCGCCGTGCAGGAAGAGCACCTCGCACCCGAACCGCTCCTGCAGGTGGCGCTGGAGCATTCCCCCCATCACGGCAAACTGGCTGAAGACCAGCGCCCGGTCCCCCACCTCCAGCACCTCCTCGAGCATCTCGGTCAGCCGGGCCAGCTTGCCGGAGCGGTTGGGTATGGCCGAGTTGTCGCCCAGAAACTGCGCAGGATGGTTGCACACCTGCTTGAGCCGGGAGAGCGTGCCCAGTATTACGCCCTTTCTCTTGATGCCCGCCGCGGATCCCAGGGCCTCCTCGGTCTCCTTTAGTATGGAGGCGTACAGGGACGCCTGCTCCCGGGTCAGCGGGCAAAAGACCTTCATCTCCATCTTTTCGGGGAGGTCTGATATGATGTCCCTGTCGGTCTTGAGCCTCCGCAGTATGAATGGGCCGGTGGCCCTCTTGAGCCGCTGCGTCGCGCCGCTGTCCTTCTCGGCCTGGACCGGAACCAGAAAGTTGCTCTTGAACTGCCCCTGCGTCCCCAAAAAGCCGGGGTTCAGAAACTCCATTATCGACCACAGGTCGCCCAGGTGGTTCTCCACCGGCGTCCCGGTCAGGGCAAAGCGGTAGTCGGCCTCCAGCATGCGGGCGGCCTCCGACTGCTTGGCCCGGGGGTTCTTTATGTTCTGGGCCTCGTCCAGCACCACCCCGCGCCACGGAATCCCGGCCAGGAGCCCGGCATCGCGCTGCGCCAGCCCATAACTGGTGACCACCATGGCGTGTTCTCCGGCGGCGTCCCTGAATCTCTCGCCCCGCATCCGGTCGGGGCCGTGGTGGACCATCACCGGGAGCCCGGGGACGAAGCGGGCGGCCTCCCTCTGCCAGTTGTTCATCACCGAGGTGGGGCAGACCAGCAGGGCGGGCCTCCGGCTGGAGGGCCAGTCGCGCTGTATATGCGCCAGTACCTGTATGGTCTTGCCCAGGCCCATGTCGTCGGCCAGGCAACCCCCCAGCCCCCACTGCCCCAGAAACGCGAGCCACGAGTAGCCGCGGATCTGGTACGGCCGCAGCGTGCCGGAGAACCCCTCCGGCTGCTCCAGCTCCTCGAACCCCTTGCCGTCCAGCTTCTCCAGCATCTCGGCCACGCGCCCGCTGGCCCTGACGCCGCCAAAGTCCAGCCCGGGGGGCATGGCGGCGCCCAGCGCCGTCCGGATCACGTCGCGGAACGTGGCCTGGCGCGGGCCCTTCCTCAAAAAGTCGATCGCCGACTGGATCTCCGCGGAGTTTGCCTCCACCCACTGTCCGCGGACCCGGACCAGCGGCGCCTTTGCCAGGGCGAGCTCCTCCAGCTCCTCCAGCGTCATGGTCTGGTCCCCCAGGGCCGCCTCCCAGTCGAACGACACTATGGTGTCCAGCGACAGGATGCCGCCTGGGGTGCTGAAGGCCCCGGCGCCGGCCCGCGCCGCCAGCCGGGGCTTTGTATCCCCGCGGCCCCACCAGGCCGGAAGCATCACCGTATAGCCGGCCTGCCGCAGGGCCGCGGCCTCCCCGGTCAGGAACCGGTGGGCGCCCTCCACGTCTATGGTGTGGCCCCCCATGTCGCCGCCATCCAGGCCGGCGGCTATGCTCGGCGATATTCGGGAGGCCCGCCCCAGCGATACCAGAAGAAACTCCCTCGCGGCGGTGTCGCTCGTCCCAAACGCCTGGGCGGCGCCGCCCTCCCACACCTTGTCGGCGGGGACCATGAGGCTGGGGTCCTGGCGGGACCGGAGCAGGTAGCGGATGCGCCAGGCGCCCGACTCCCCGTCCGCCTCGTCGGGCTCCTCCAGGCGTATGCACGTTTGGAGGGGGGAGCCGGCATGGGCGTCGACCGGCCGGCGCCACTCCCTGATGACCTCGGCGAGCTCCGGGACGCCGGCGGGCTTGGCGGCCATGTGCCCGGTCATCTTCAGGGCATACATCCACATTTGGTGGGTGCTGGAGAAGCCGCGGCGGCCCCCCGTCGCGCGGGAGCCGGGGAGGCCCGCGCGCACCAGATGGTCCACCAGTGATGCCACGGCCCGCCGGAGCACCGCGGCCGCCTCCCTCCCGGGCGGCTCTGTATCGGATGTGGCAAGGGCCCGGGCCGCCGCGGGCATGCGCCCCGCCAACCTTTCGAGCCTCCCGTAGTCGTCCTCGGCGAACACCGGGCTCCATATAGCCGCGTACCGGCCCCCGTCGGCCACCAGATCCGGGAGGAACTGCTGCCGGGCCACCTGAAACCCCGCGAGGCGCAGCGCCTCGGCCCAGTACGCCAGGTCCGCGCCCACCGCCGCCGGGCCCACCGTCCGCTTTCCCATCACCACGCACAGGAGGTCCACAAACTCCCGCACGGTGAGCGGGCGGGCCGGGACCGACCACGGGGCCACCGACAGGACCTCCGAGGATGTCCCGGCCGCATCGCCGGAAGGGACGGGGCCGGCGGCGCCGGTGGGCAGCCAGGCGGTCACGCTGGACATCCTGGACTTGAATTTCAGCCCGGTGCCGCGCAGTCCCTTGTGCTGGCGCCGAAGGGGTGCGGGCTGGCGCCATCCCCCTGCGGCAGGGCGCCGCGGCCCTCCCGCGTCGCCTCGCCCCAGAGGTATGGCGTCCCGTCGCAGTCGCCCGCATGGAGCGTGATCATGGGGCGCCGGCGGAGGGGGACCATCTATAAGTCGTGGCGGCCATGTCGGGGGAGCCATAGCACGGGCGCGGCCTGCCCCCGGCCGCCACATCGTCATACGGACCATGGCACGCACCACATATGGACGGCGCCGGTACGATGGCCACCGTCCGGAGGACCGCCGGGTTTCCAAAGTCCGGATCAGGGCAGTGGCGGGCGAGCTGGAAAAGCTTGACACACATATGAGGGAGACTGGGGCCGGCACCCACAGGGAGATCCTGCGCATATGCCGGCGGCCCGACGAGATGCGCCCCTGAAGTCCAGCAGCGAGATCTCGGCGAACACCGTATAGCTGCCGGGCCGGCATTAGACAATACCGGGCGCCGCCCCGGCTAGATGTGGCAGGCATGCCATGCATGACACGCGGCGGGGTCCCGGCGGCACATGCCTCAGTTGATCTCGAACGTATCATACACCGTATCCAGCAGGTCCCTGTATTCCCCAAAGACGTGGGGCGGCGCCGAGAGCCCCACATAGTATACGGTGTTGGTGTCATACACCGCGTATGTGACCGAGC
>JAGWAW010000138.1 GCA_021296165.1 Nitrosopumilaceae archaeon
CATGCATTGCCGATACGCGGGGGTTTGGCGATGTGCCAAGATCATGCTTTCCAAACAGGCGAGGGGTTGAGTGTGTACTACTCGTAGGGCGCAACGCAATTATAGCGCAGGCCGGGTCCGGTTACCGTGGCCTACAATCCGACCGGAGAAGTGGACACCCTCAATATGCTCTTTGACAAGCTCGACGCGCTGCTCAGCGACTCTCAGGGCTACTACGAGACGTTCCTTGACATAAACAACATGTACAAGCAGGGCACGGTGAGCGACAGGGAGTTCTTCCAGAAGCTGGGCGACTACGTGGTGGCGTACTCGGCTCTGGAGTTTCTGGCAGTCAAGGTGCTCTTTGAGGTGAGAAAGTCCCTCCGGTCAGGCAGCGGCAATACGCAGTCCCCAGGGCTGATGCCCGGGATGGGCCAGCCAGACGCAGCACGGGCGGGGACGGCGGCCAACCCCGTAGGCGGGCCGCCGGGTATAGTCTCGGCGCAGGCGTCCTTCTCGCAGCCCGGAACTCTCCCTACGCCGGATCCGTCCTTGGTTCCCAAGCAGCCAGGATGTCCATCGTGCGGCGCCCCGTCCAAGCCCAACACAAAATTCTGCACGTCCTGCGGCACCCGACTCTAGTCCCGGGCAGTCCCGCACTTGTTGCAGAACCTAGCCGATTCGGACATCTTGTTGCCGCACTCGCCGCAGAATGACTCGGGCTTTATGTTCCCGTACATGTTGGTGTTCTTTACGGCCCCGGTGGGCACATACGTGTCGTCGTCTACCAACACCGGCTCAAAATCCTGTTCTGTCATGAAAGTCATCATCCGGGGGACGGTCTTGTTCTTGTCGGCGGGGTCGGGGACGGTGTCTCCTAGCCAGAACGCGAACCGCACTAGGGTCAGCTCGGGCGTTGAGAAGGCTAGGGTGTGGGTGGACATGTAATCGGTGGCCGCTCTCTTGCCGTCGAATACATTCATGTCGTGGGTATGGGGGCCGCGTCTATAACGGTTTTGGCCGCGGTGGGCTGCTACAACGTGTCTTGGACTATGTGTGTTGCGCGGGACTTGGAGTACTCCACCCGCTTCCACGGGCTATTTCATGCAACACTCTGTTTCCGGTCACGTTGGCGCAACAGACCATTGAGTACCACTGAGGCGGGCCAGGGAGGCGGCGGAGTTCACAGCGGGCGTCACCCGCAACAGGCCGAACAACACGGTGCAGATACAAAGCCGGGCCATGGTTCTGTTGGGATATATGCCCGCCTCAGGTTTGTGATCCGCGACGACCGCGTGACGGTTGAACGGCCCGATGGGCGAAGCCATACAGTAATGCGACATTTTTACTCAAGATGCCCGGAAACCTGTGTTTGGGAGAATTGTTTCAAACACCGTTGCCTTCAGAACTGGTCTGGAACAGGCAGGCATAGAAGGCAGGCGGCCCGGAATCAGATCGCAGCCATCTGCTCATCCAATATGTTGTATGGGTCCTCCATCCCGGCCAGCATCCGCGCTGCCCTCTCTTGGAATACGGCCGCGTCGATTCCCAGCAGGCGTTCGGCCTCCCGAACTATATCGTCAGAGGTGCGGGCGCGACGCATCGCTCCCTGATCTACCAAGTATGACTCTCCTAGGGTGGGCACCGCCTGATAGGATATGGTGCGAATCCCTCGGAGCACCGCCTCGGTGGTCATCGTTCCGCCGGACCCCACGAAGAGGACGCATCGTCCCAGCAGGGTCCCGCCGTCAACGGTCCCCTCCAATACTATGCATCTGGTATTGTGACTGTCCCGGAGATCCCGTATCTGGTGCGGGTAGCGGCCAGAGACCACCAAGTTGTGCCGGGGGAAGTGCTCTGCGAGGGCGGCTATGATGGCCCCGACGTCCGTGGCGCGGTGGATGTATGAGGCCTGTGTCTCGTACGTACGGAGCAGTATGGTGGGGCGGCCCGGGCGTATGCCGGCGGTTTCGGGGTCCCAGGGAACGGGTGGGTTTTTGATGATGGCCGCCTCATCCAATGCGCCATACTGTGTGATGCGGGAGGCGTCTAACCCGTATGCGGAGACGGCCGACTTTGGTATGTGGCGCGGTATGAGGAGGCGGGCGCAGAGGGGTATGGAGAGTCGGCAGGCGGCCTCGGCGTGGGGGGAGTTGCAGAAGGCGATGTGGGGTACGGCTAGGCCGAAGGAGATCCGGGCTGCCTCCGGGGAGCAGAAACTCACCGATACGTCGGGGCCAAACTCTTGCACCATGCCTGAGAGAAGGGCGGCGCGCTCCAGCGAGGCATCCAGCTTGGCAGCCAGCTCTCCGCCCCCAAACCTGCCTACGTACGTAGGTTTTAGGCCGCGGATGCGCGCCAGCGTCTCGACCTCGCGGTACCGCCGGGATGTGAACAGGAAGGTGTGGGTGCCGGACCCCCGCCTCATGATATATTCGGAGAAGAGCAGTTGTTTCGGGGTGAGCGCGTCTAGCCATACCCGCATGGGGGGCGGTACGGCGGACGGTCTAAAATGTGTGTGGGGATGGCCGTTCTCTTGTATGCGGGCCAGTCTGTATGTGGGCCGTTCCGCTTGCCGCCCGGGCTGTTCTTGCTTCTGGGCAGGTTCGGATTGGGTGTAGTCTTGTTCTTACTCATTGTCCGGGCCGCGATCGGCCGATCTAAGTGCTTACCGGTCTTTGGTGGGCTTTAGTGGACTCATTTTTGGACAAGGCCCATCCCCATACTATATAACGCTGCACCATGCCCCCGCCCAGCATGGCCGACATAGTGTTGGGCATGGGCGAGGTGGGCTCCACCATATTCGGACTGGTAGAGAGCCGCGGCCACGCCTGCGTGGGAATAGACGTAGACCCGTCCCGCAGCCGCGCCGGCGACGCCACGGGCGTGGACTTTCTGCATGTGTGCATCCCCGGCGGCTTGGAGGCATTCCAGGAGATGGTGCTGGAGCATGCCCGGACGTACCGCCCCAACGCCATACTGATACACTCGACGGTGCGGCCGGGAACGGCCGCCGCACTGCAGGCCAAAACCGAGATACCCGTCGTGTCGGCGCCCGCCCGGGGCGTGCACCATCGCTTCATGCAAGACATGGTGCGGTACACCAAGTTTGTCGCCTGTGACATAGAGCCAGGCCCCAAGGTGGTGTCTGGCATAGAGGGGCGGTTCGTGAAGGTTGCATGGATGTCCAGCACCAAGGCAGTCGAGCTGGCCAAGATACTCACCGACACCACCTACTACGGGTGGCTCATAAACTACGCCCAGATAACGGCCATGATATGCCAGAGGGAGGGGATAGACTACGACGAGATGTGGACCTTCGCAGACGAAATACATCGGTACTTGGGCAACCGCCCCAAGATGTTCCCTGGCATAATAGGGGGCCACTGCGTCATACCCAACCTATCCCTGATAGACTACGAGGAGCTGCAGGCGGTCCAGACCATCAACGAGATATTCCGGGAGCATAAGGGGCAGGACTCCCCGTAGGCCACGCGCCGGGTACTGTTTCGCCTTTTGAGGATGCTGGAACTGTCCTGGTGCGCGCCGTCCATGTCGTGTCGAGCGTGGCCGCGGTGCCATGAGGTGGCGCGCTGCAGCCCCGGAACAGATGGCGCATCGGTGACCCTCCATGTCACGGGGCGCCAAAAAGTCGCATTATCCAACATCTTGCGGCTGTTAGGGGACCGCAGCGCAGGCGCCGAATGGTGCCTGCCGGGGGCGCACAAACCGGGGCCCGCAATCGATCCCAAGTCCGACGCCCAAGGCCGAGATGCTTAGATTCCGCGACGAGCACCCCGGTACGTTCTACGGCATACTGCGCATCAGGAACAACATGAAAGAGCGTCTTTTCTTCGATAAAGGAGGATTTGGCGGGGTGGTCCGTGCCCTCAAGACGCACACCCAGGCAGTCGAGCTGCTGTCAATGTGCATCTGCCACCATATGTCAATATGACAACATGACCTTCGCATGAAGGCCAAGGCGCGGAGGCGATGACGGCCTCCGCGTACGGGGTATGCTGCGCACAGGTGTCCGGGAACTACCCAAAGATGCCACCAGATACTGCTGAACGCCGCCGGGAACAGCCTCAGTCCGGATCCGAATCATATATGGAGCCGGCGAGCACATTTTTGCTAGGCCGGACAGCCTTCCAAGCCTGTCTAGTCTTGTTTAGTTCTCCAGATTTTGGACAAGGCCGGAAGGTACATCCTCAGGTCCAGATCCGCGATGCCGACCCATCATCCAGCCAAGACGGCCTTTAGACTTCAGGCCGTAGCAGTCGGTGGGGGTTTGCCGTGATATGGGAGGCTATCGGGCGCATCGTGTGAGGGCTGCCCACGCGCAGCCACAGGATTGGTATGCGGCTTCACCAGTACAAGTGACGTAGACTTGCCCATGTCGGCCGCATCTATGGCGCCGGGCACCGCGTCTGGTTCGGTATCGGGCACCGCGTCGGGCCGCCCGCCGCACGCCCCTGCGGCCAGCCGGGCCATATC
>JAGWAW010000139.1 GCA_021296165.1 Nitrosopumilaceae archaeon
GTCGTTTTATGCGCTCCCGGATTTGCACATGTATCTCGAATGTGCGGCCGCCGCGGCCCGTGCTTTGCGTGCGGTATGAAGTGGTCTCGACTATATGACAGGAGCGGATGTCCCACTCCTTTGGGATCACTTTCTTTGTATATAGTGTAAAGCCTGGCACCCGCATCTCGCGCGGCCCCTTCCTGTTCACCGCCTGGTTGCTGGGGCAGAACAGCGCCGCGCGCCTGCCGGGCGATCGTATGGGCATGTGGTCGGAGTTGTCAGATATGGAGCGGTCCACCGCGTTCACGGCGTTGCGTATCGCGCCCATCTCATATAGCACGGGGCACTCCCGCATCCACGCGTGCTTGGCGCGCCACTTGGTAAGCAACAGGCCGATGCGGTTGCGCGTCGCCCGCGAGTTGGGTGGGAACCCATAGTGCCATGCAAACCCGCCCAGCCGCGAGCGCACCATGTCTCGTATCACGCTTACGTCGACACCCATCTTCTCGGCCACCGCCTTTGCCATTTTGTATGTCTCCCGGTCAAGGTACGGTCCCTTCTTAGTTTCACCATCCTCGTTTTTGCGCTCCTTGGGCTTGTACGGCGCGTATGCGCGCCGCTCAGGTCCGTCCAGCGCCGCCTCGTGCACCGCCCGGTTGTACACGGCCCGGCAGACCTCCACATATTTGTCGTAGTCGGCCGCGAACTGCGCGTCCGTCCGTATCTGCAACGTGTGCGTTACAGTACGGTATGTGAGCGGTTCCACAACTATGGAGTCCGGCATGGGGACCGCATCATACGTATATCATTAAAGCATTTTGGCTGGCTGTGGGTTTTCGTCAATTGTGAATATTCTCCATTGTAAGGTTTAATAGATCAAAACCGAGGCCGTGCCCCATGCCCAAGTACAAGTCCACCGAGCAGGTACTCAAGATAATCAAGCGGAAGGACCAGATCCGCAACTTCGGGGTGATAGCTCACGTGGACCACGGCAAGACCACCATGAGCGACAGCCTTCTGGCGTACTCGGGGATAATAGCCCCCTCCACGGCCGGCAAGGCCCTGGCCATGGACTACGACAAGGAGGAGCAGGAGAGGGGCATCACAATATACCAGGCCAACGTCACGTTGCACTTTACCCATCAAGACAAGGAGTACGTAATCAACATGATAGACACGCCCGGCCACGTGGACTTCAGCGGCCGGGTCATTCGGAGCCTCCGGGCCATCGACGGGGCCGTGGTAGTCTGCGACGCCGTGGAGGGCATAATGACCCAGACCGAGACGGTAACCCGGATGGCCTTGGAGGAGAGGGTCAGGCCAGTCCTCTTCATAAACAAGGTTGACCGCCTCATCAAGGAGCTGCGGCTCACGCCCGAGAAGATGCAGGAGTCGCTGGCGACCGTGGTGTCCAACTTCAATCAGCTGGTGGACACGTATGCCGAGGAGGAGTACAAGGAGAAGTGGAAGGTCTCCATACAGGACGCCAGTGTCACGTTCGGCTCGGCCAAGGACAGGTGGGCCATCAACATCGACATGATGAGGGAGAAGGGCATCACCTTCAAGGACGTCATGGAGGCGTACAGCTCCGAAAAGGTGGACGAACTGGTGGCCCAGGCCCCGCTGGCCGACGCCGTCTTGGGAATGGTAGTAAAACACCACCCGCCGCCGGACGTTGCCCAAAAGTATCGCATACCCAAGATATGGCACGGTGACTTGGACTCGGACATAGGAAAGGCCCTGCTGGCCTGCAAGGATGACGGCCCCGCCATAATGATGGTCGTGAACATGGTGCTGGATAAGGCCGCGGGGCCTGTCGCCATAGGCCGGCTCTTCTCGGGGATCATTCAGGACGGCCAGACCGTAAACATCATCGACGCCAAGAGGCCGGGACGGGTGCAGTCGGTAAACTTCTTCATGGGCAACCAGCGCGAGCAGGTCGGCGAGCTGGGTGCCGGAAACATCCCGGCCCTGCTGGGACTGACCGAGGCGCGGGCCGGAAACACCCTCTCCTCCATAAAGGGCATACACGTCTTCGAGGGGATACGGTACGTCTCCGAGCCGGTGGTGCAGGTGGCCGTTGAGCCCCGCCACCCCAAGGACCTGCCCAAGCTGGTGGAGGTTCTCAAGCAGCTTACCATAGAGGATCCCAACCTGGTGGTGAAGATAGACAACGAGAGCGGCGAGACCATCGTGGCGGGCATGGGCGTGTTGCACCTGGACGTGGCGACCCACCGCATACAGGACGCCAAGGTGGACATCGTGACCTCCGAGCCACTGATCAACTACCGCGAGACGGTGAAGGGGGAATGCGAGCCCATAATGTCAAAGTCACCCAACCGACACAACAAGATCTTCATGAAGGTCGAACCGCTGGAGCCGGCGATCGCCGACATGCTCCGCACCGGAGAGATCAGCGACATGAAGGACAAGGCCGAGGTGGCATCCCTGCTCAAGGCGCAGGGCTGGGACACCGACACCATAAAGAGGGTAATGCGGCTGGACTCCCGGGGCAACGTGCTGATAAACGGCACCAAGGGCGTGCAGTTCGTGCAGGAGTCCACCGACTCGATAAACTCCGGCTTTGACGATGTCATGAAGGAGGGCCCCATGTGCAGGGAGCAGATGCGCGACTGCAAGTTCATCTTTACGCATTTTGTTCCCCACGAGGACACGGCCCACCGCGGCCTCTCCCAGCTGGGTCCGGCCTCGCGGCGCGCCTGCATGGGCGCCCTGATCACGGCCGGGACATCCCTTCTAGAGCCGGTCCTAGCCATAGAGGTGCGCGTGCCCACCGATTTGGTGGGGAACGTGGCCACCGTACTCTCCGGAAAGAGGGGAAGGGTGCTGGATATGCAGCAGAAGGGCCCGGCCAGCATCGTAATAGGGGAGATACCGGCCGCCGAGACGTTTACCCTGTCCGAGGAGATGAGGGGCCAGACAGCCGGCAAGGCCATGTGGAACACGCACTTCAAGGCATGGTCTGAGGTCCCCCGCTCCATGCTATCTGAGACCGTCAGCACCCTACGCAAGCGGAAGGGCTTGGCGCCGGATCCACCGGCGGCCTCCGAGTTCATAGACAGGGAGTGACCACATGGCAGTGGCCTTTGTACCCGCCGGCACCTCATGCTGTTCGGTTCCGAACTAGTGCATGTTGTGGACGCGGCGAACCGGCCAGGCTCGCCATATACGCTTGTCTGCTTTTGACCGGAATATGGCATTCTGGCGCGTATGGCTGACACGTGTACTCCCAAAAATCACACGCCATACCCGAGCATGCAATTGGCCACGACCGGAGCGGTGCATCCGCTGCTCCAAAGCAGCCAAGAGGCCGGGTGTTTTGCGAGATGTTCTTTCGTGAGAAAACCCCACTTCCACATGGTCTGCAAGCAATCAGGTTCCTCCCGCAAAGACGGGTGATTGATCCAAATGCCTCAAATCTGGCCCAAAACCCGATCCAGACAGGTGTACGACGGCCATTCGGCGGCGTTTTGGAACAATATGCGGCAAAGTCCGACCAGAACCGGGGGCCTGCATCGTCATTTCGGCGGCGTTTTGGAACAATATTCGGCAAAGTCCGGCATATAATGGGGTGAAACCGGGGCCTATGCCGCGCTTGCGGCGTTCCGTATCAGCGTCAGCCACTTGTCGCGGCCACGTATCTTGATGCCGGCGGCCTCGGCCGGGGTCTTGCCGCCTATTCCCGCATGCGGCCGGATGTAATTGTGGTA
>JAGWAW010000140.1 GCA_021296165.1 Nitrosopumilaceae archaeon
GTTCTACACCCGACCCCAGACCGTACGCGACATCATAGACCACGCGGTGGGCAAGTGCCTAGACCAGTTCGGCATAGACCACGGCCTGTACCGGAGGTGGGGTGATCCACAATGACCGAGACCGCATCGGTGGAGATATCCGCCGACGTTAACTCCGCCTACGACACCATATCCGACCATGCCGTGCTGGGAGGCATCACCCCGCACATCAAGTCCGTCAAGGTAAAGTCCCGGCGTCCGGAGCGGTACCTGGCCGAAGAGGTGCTGGTGCTGGGTGGGCGCGAGTACCTGTGCATGGTACGGCACTACTGCAGACCACCCCACACCCACGAGTATACGGTGGTGGGCGGGGACGCCAAAGGCAGCCGCATCACAGAGATGTTCGAGAGCACCGCCGGGGGGACGCGCATCACCGCATCCATAGACTGGAAGACTGGCCTGCGGGGCATGCTAGGCCACGGCTCTGTTCGGGACGACTATGCCAAGCTGCTCTGCGCCGCAGCGCTCCGCTAGTCCCTCTTATCCTTGTAGTCCTTGAGCTCCTTCTCGCCCTCTATCTTGCCCTTCTCAAACTCGCCCTTCGCCTTGCCGAAGGTCCGCGCCAACTCGGGTATTTTGCGGGCCCCAAATATCAGCACCACGGCCACCACTATCAGTATTATCCATTCTTGGCCGGCTATGAAGAGTCCCAGGCTGCCCAGCATAAGTATGATGTGCGGCGGGCGCTTTTAAACGTTTGACTGCCGACCCGCGCCGCGGGAGGCGCGCTCTCGCCGCTCGATGGCCAGCATGCCGACCACGTACAGTGCCAGCATGGGCCCGGCCACGAACCACATCGTGATGCCGCTGCCGTCGGGCGTGATCAGGGCGCCGAACACCACTATGCACACTATGGCGTACCGGGCATTCCGCCTCCAGAAGGCAGGCTCGGCCACCCCTATGAAGGTGGCTGCATACATTATCAGAGGCAGCTGGAACGAGAGGCCAAATGCTACCAAAAACTGCAAAATGAAGGTGACAAAGTCCATAATGTTCAGAAACGTGACCAAGCTGGCGGCATCCCCGTACTGGTACAGAAAGTCCAGTACGAAGGGCACCACCACCACGTACGAGAAGACGCACCCGGCGGCGAACAGCGATATGGCAGGCAGCGTGACAGAGTGGCCGGCGCGGATCTCGGCCTTCTTGAGGGCAGGCGCCACGAATGCCACCGCCTCCCGGACTATCAGTGGTACTGAGGCGACCACCCCCAGCAGTGCCGCTATATACACCTGCGCAAAGAACGCCTGACCTGGAGCCGTCTGTATCAGCTCTACCCCTTCAGGAACCAGCTGGTCGGCCATGTACGAGGTGATCTGGGCAGCCATGTTGTCCAGCGGCTCGGGGACCGGGTAGTACAACGGAATGCCCCATACCGAGACCGGCTCCAAATGGAAGGTCATGGCGAACACGGTGACGGCGGCCACTGCGACGGCGACCCTCACCACCCGCCGCCGCAGCTCGTCTAGGTGGTCACCCAGTCCCCCCAGTCCGGACATTCCTCACCGGCATACGGCATCTGGTATTATAAACGGGGCCGCGCGACCCACCGGAACGGCTCACACGCCGGGAATGGGCAGCAGCTTGGCATCGGGCAGTCCGGCATCTCGCATCTGATCCTGGGTCAGGCCCTCAAACTCCAGCGTTATGACCGCCTTCGTGTCGAAGGTATCCTCCATGGATCGTGCCAAGGCGGCGATCTCGGCGGGATCAAAGAACTCTCGGGATCCGGACAAAAAGACCCGGTCGCCCTTCTTGGTCTCGCTTCCGCCGTACCTCTCCCGGAGGTGCCTGGTTATCTTTGGAAGATCCTCGCTCGGCACGTGATTGTGATAGTATACTACACCCTTCATCGGGGTATAGTCCAGCGGGGTGCCGTGCCGGTACATGAAGACGCCTATGAAGACGGCATCCTCCTCGGGCTGGCGGGTGCACTTTATCTCCCAATTGAGAAGCATGTCTTGATCGTACGAGAAGCCGTCCACCTCGTCGGCGGTCAGCTTCCAGTACCGGGCCCGGACCATACCTTGGGACGGCCCCCACCGGATATTTCATGGTTTGCGCCGCATGCGTTCCGCAAAGATATAATCCCCGTTCCGGCGCGCTTGTTGCCATGGGAGCGTACAAGGTCATGGTCACCATAGAGAACAGGCAGGGCATAAGCGACCCGGAGGGCGAGACCATACTCAAGGATCTGGTACTCATGGAGGGCAATTCCCCGGTTACAGAGATCAGGTGCTCCAAGGGGCTGCGCTTCACCCTATCGGCGGATGGCCCCGGGGAGGCCACCGAGGAGGTGCGCCGCATATGCGACGACCTCCGGATATACAACCCGCTGGTGAGCCGCATCACCGTGTCAATCCAATAAAGCCGCGCGCCGGATATCAGGACTCGGTCCGGGTGATGGTGCCGTTGATCAGGAGCCGGCTGCGCAGGAAGCTGGCCAGGTCCGTCTGGGTCACGACCCCGGCCAGCCGGCCGTCGTCAAGCACGACCAGTCGGCGCACGTTGGAGTTGATCATCTTCTGGACGGCCACCTCTATGGCAGTGGACGGATCCACTGACAGGAACGAGTCGGCGTGGATCTGATCCACAGTAAGCCTCGAGGCGGTACGGTCCTCGGCGGCCACCTTCCGGACTATGTCCCGTTCCGACAGTATTCCAGCGGGCCGCTCCCCGTCCACCGTAACCAAAAAGCTGACGTCACGGTCCCTCAGCATGCGGGCCGCCTCCAGCGCCGTCTTTCCCAGCGGAATTGTAATTACGCTTCGGCTCATTATATCGCGGATGCGGGCCACGGGTGAAGCCACCCTGCCACAGTAAAAGTATGTTGTGGATATGGGTACGGGAACGCGCCAAAGGGTATGATCGAGTCCCCTGCCCTCATGGGAAGGTACCACAATTCTCCTCACGCCAAGAGCGGGCAATCAGCCGTGCTGTCCGCCTGCCGCATGATCAGGACCGGGGCGCCTACTTGATGATATCTAGTATGAGCTTCGGCAGGGTGCAGTAGTCGGCGTCGGGCTCGGCAGCCACGTACAATATGTGAGTGCCCATCTTGAAGCTTATGGTAAGGGCCCTCTTCCGCGAAGCCATGGCAAAATTCACCGCGCCCAGCTGTTTGTCAAACTCCTGCCGCATCCGTACCCTCAGGGCCAGCTCCATGTAGAGCATCTCGTCATCCTTCTCTGTCTCCAGCGGTTCGACGCCCGGCCGCATGCCGCCGGCGACCAGCCGGCCAAGATCGTTTATTACGCCGGCAAACCTTATCTGCCCATCCAGATCCATAACCCTCTTACACAGTCTAGAATACTCCAATACCCGCTCAGCCAATGCTGTCCGGTCAGGCGGTCTACCATTTATTAGCTTTGGGACATACAGTAGATGGAAATGTACCCTTCCGGCCCGGGTCTAGGCAGATCCACCTAGGACCAACTTTTGGCGGTACGGTAGTTTAAAAGATCGGCGTGTGAGCCTGTCACGCTTCACCATGAAAGGGCAAACACGCCGGGATGACTCCGCCGAGTCGGCATATAATACGATGGGTTCACTTTTCTTCTCCTCTGAAGATCAAATTCTCGGGCAGGTACAACGCCATGTATGGCCAAAAGGACCTCTTCCGCCACCTGGTGGCGATGCGCGGCAAGCACGGGTATGCGGAGGGGGCATCCA
>JAGWAW010000011.1:0-17937 GCA_021296165.1 Nitrosopumilaceae archaeon
CGCCCATATATGATCGTGCCTGTTGTCAAGCACCCAGTCATCTTAGGCTGGTTGTGGAGGGGGGGTTGAGTGTGTACTTTTCGTACGTCAGGACACATTATATGGCGCCACCACCCCGCACCAATACGTGAGCGTTACGGTAGTGGTGGGCGGCTTCTACGGTGACGAGGGAAAGGGCAAGATAATATCGTACCTGGCCGCCGCCGACGACCCCGCCATAGTGGCGCGGGGCGGGGCCGGGCCCAACGCGGGACATACCATCCGCCGCGGGGACCGCACCTACAAGATCCGCATGCTGCCCAGCGGCTTTCTGAACCCCCGCTCCCAGGTGCTGGTGGGCCCCGGCGTCGTGGTGAACCCGGCAGTACTCCTGCGGGAGATGGAGGATTTCGGGGCCGGGGGCCGCGCCTTTGTGGATTACAACTGCGGCGTCATAGAGCAGTCCCACCTGGACGCGGACTCGGGCTCCCACCTGGGGGAGAAGATCGGCAGCACCGGCTCGGGGACGGGCCCGGCCAACGCGGCCCGGGCCATGCGGACCCTGCGGCTGGCCCGGGACGTGGAGTCCCTGGCCGGCGTAACTGTCGACGTCCCAGGACGCATCCACCAGGCCATAAGGTCTGGGGGGAGCGTCCTGATAGAGGGCACACAGGGCACGTTCCTCTCCCTGTGGCACGGAACGTACCCGTACGTGACCTCCAAGGACGTCACGGCCTCGGCCATATGCGCCGACGTGGGCGTGGGGCCCACCGTGGTGGACTCGGTGGTGCTGGTGCTGAAGTCGTTCGTGACCCGGGTGGGCACCGGGCCCCTGGCCGGGGAGCTGCCCGACGAGGAGACGGCGCGCCGCGGGTGGTCGGAGCGGGGCACCGTGACGGGGCGCCCTCGGCGGGCTGCGCCGATGGATTATGACCTGGTCCGGCGGGCCGTGATGCTGAACGGGGCCACACAAATCGCCCTGACCAAGCTGGACGTGGTGTTCCCGGAGTGCTCCGGCGCCACCTCGTACGGGGACCTGCCCGGGGCGGCCGTATCCTTCGTGGAGGAGATGGAGCGGAACGCCGGGATTCCCGTCTCCCTGATAGGGACGGGACCCGAGGAGTCGGCGGTCATAGACCGGCGGGGTGGCCCGTGATGACCACATTCCGGGAGAGGCTGGCCGGCTCGGCACGCCGGGGCGGCCCCATAGTACTGGCCGCCGACCTGCCGCCGGGCGCCGACATAGTGCGGGATGCGCTCTCCGTGCTGGATGTGCTGCAGGGCCACATCTGCGCCGTAAAGATGAACCTCCAGGCGCTGCTGCCCCTGGGGGTGGAGGAGATACGCCGCATCACGCACCACGCAGCGGACCTGGACCTGCAGTGCATAGCGGACATCAAGCTGAACGACATAGGAAACACCAACGCGGCCGTCTCCAGGATACTGTGGGGGGCGGGCTTTGACGCCCTCATAGCCAACCCCATAATGGGCCCCTCGGCCCTCTCGAAGCTGGCCGGATCGGCGCACGAGAAGGGGCGGGGAATAATATCCCTGTGCCACATGAGCTCGCACGAGGGGGCCGTGTCGTACGAGATGCAGGTGGGCGGCAGGGCCCTGTACACCAAGTTCCTGGACTGGGGGCTGGCCGCCGGGGTCGACGGCATCGTGGTGGGGGCCACCTTCCCGCACATAATATCGGCGTGCCGCCGGGAGGCCGGCGGTTCCCTTGATATAGTCTCGCCGGGGGTCGGGGCGCAGGGGGGCAGCGCCCGGGAGGCGTTCGAGAGGGGCTCTGACTATATCATAGTGGGGAGGAGCCTCCTGGAGTCGGACGACCCGGCCCGGACGGCTAGGTCACTGCTTCCTTGAGTCCAGGAAGCGGCGGGCGCAGTCCAGCACCCTCCGGGCGTTCCTGAAGGTGACCTGCCCGAGGGACCGCTCGTAGCTGCACCACATGTAGTCCTGGTGCTCGTCGGAGAGGCGGACGCGGTCGGTGTCGGTGGACGCCAAGAAGAAGACCACCTGCTTGGCGCGGTTCTTGCCGCCGAACCTGTAGGTGTACCTTATGCGCCGCCGGAACCCCTCCACAAAGTCCGCGTTGGCTATTCCTGTCTCCTCGTACAGCTCCCGGACGGCCGCCTGGATCTCCGTCTCGCCGGGCTCCAAATGACCCTTTACAAAGTCCCAGTGGCCGGAGGGGTAGTGCAGCAGCAGGAACATGTTCCCGGCCCCGGTCTTCCGGTAAAGCACAACGCCCGCCGAAGATTCCACGAGGTCTACTGCGTGTGGTTATGTTAATTTGTTGATACGTGGGCCGCCCCCTGGCCTACCTTCCCATGCGCCGCCTCCGCCTCTGGTAGATGCGTACGGCCCGGAGCAGGTCTATCTTGCGGAACTCCGGCCACATTATGTCCATGAAGACCAGCTCGCTGTATGCGCTCTGCCACAGCAGAAAGCCGCTGAGCCTCTTCTCGCCGGAGGTACGCAGCACCATGTCCGGGGATGGTTGCGGGAGGTACGAGGTGTACAGGTTCTCCTCTATGTGCGCGGCCGTTATGTCGTCCACGTCCAGCCTGTCGTCGCGGATGCGGGCGCCGATCTTCTTGACCGCGTCGACCAGCTCGTTCTGGCCCCCGTACGCCATGGCCACGTTCAGGTAGCGGCGGTCATACCCCGAGGTGGCCTCGTCCAGCTTGGATATGATCTCCCGGATGGTCCGTGGAAGCATCTCGGTGCGGCCGATGGCTCGCACCCTCATGCGGTTTCGGTGTATCCGGGGGTCGTCGTACAGCTTGCGGAGGCGCGCCTCTATCAGCTCGTACAGGTATTCCAGCTCCGCGTCTTTCCGGGACAGGTTCTCGGCGGACAGCACGTACAGCGTTATGATGCGTATGCCCAGCTCCTCGCACCAGTCCAGCAGGTTCTCGACGGCGTCGGCCCCCCGGAAGTGCCCCGCCCTCTCGGCCATTATCTGCCTCTTGGCCCACCGCCTATTCCCGTCCAGTATCACGGCTATGTGGCCGGGTATGTCGCCGTGCCGCGTCTCGCGCTCGAGGCGCCGCGCGTATATGTTGTACAGCCCCGAGTACCGCAGTAGTGCGTCGCGAGCGCGGCCCATTGCAGGCGCTGGCGCCGGGTCATATTTAGTCCCCGTGGGAGGCCCTGTCGCGCCTGCTCCTCCAGAAGAGGACTCCGGCGGCCACCAGGGTGGCGGCCAGGCCGCCCAGCAGGGGTATTATGAGCGAGAAGGAGCTCTCGTCATGCAGCACTATGTTTGTGAACTGGTATACGGTGGGGTACAGCGAGCCCAGGACAACCAGCCGCAGTATGTAGCCGGAGTGGACTCGGGCCCTCTCTATGAGGCTGGCCAGCGGCGCGCCTGCCAGGACGGCCCCCACTCCCACCCACAGTATGGGCAGGGCGCCAGCCACGAACTGGCCCAGCACAATCTTGTCGGTAATGACTACCGTAATGTCCATCCCAAAGACGGCAGGGTTCAGCGATGTCAGGCCGGCGGGAATCGACGAGAGCACCAGCACGGCGCCGCCCAGCAGCATGAAGAGCCGGATGAATCCAGCCGGCGCGGGACGGGCCCAGCCAGAGAGGACCTTGTCCACGTCGAATGCCCGTACCAGCAGGGCTCCCCCGAAGACGCTGACCAGCACGGCGAATATCTCGGCGGTATATCCAAAGACGCTGCCTATCCCGCCTATCAGGAGCAGCACTCCGGGCAGCCCCAGAAAGAATTTTGAATATTTCGGATCATATGCTATCATCTTGAGGTACCTGCCCAATACCGCGTACGAGTACTCCACGGTGCGGCTGGTCTTCATGACCACCCTCTTTACGGAGATGATGGGCAGTACCCCCTGTATGACCGGGATGACCGACTCGTCGTCCTCGCCGTCGGAGACTATGACGGCCCCGGTGGCCGGGAATCTCTCCAGGGCGAGGCGTATCTCCCCGGCTATCTTCTCGTCGGCGTACATTCCCCGGTCCGCCGAGCCGGCCACCGTGATCACCTCGGCGGAATACCCCTTGCTTATGATGTCCTCGTAGGTCTTTACCGCGGCGAATATGGAGTTGGAGTCGGCGTCCTCGGGGTCCTCCAGCGCCAGCCGCTGCGCCGCCTCTATGCAGGCGTCCCGGCCAAAGGCGGGGGTGGCTATGTTGGCCTTGTCGCCCACGTCGTTGTCCCGGTCTACGCATACCACCAGGAGCCTCTGGTCGGCCTTCTGCTTCTGGGGATACTTGGGGGTTTGTTCCAACTGGTATGATAGCGGGGATGTGCTGTTAAAGTTTGTGGATCCTAATCCGCTTCTGCCGCAACGCATTTGAGTACCCCCCGCGCCCTGTTGCGCGATGTACGACCGTCGCCTGACGATGCTGGGCCTGGCCCTGCTGGGGGTCACCCTCCTGCTGTACTACATGGAGGAGGGGGACGGCTTCCGCTACTCGTACGTTACGGGGGTGGCCATGCTGGCGGTCTTTGCGGCGTCGTTTGTGCGGTTCAACGTGAAGCATCTGGGATCCGGCAAGAAATAATAGCAGTCGGCCGCCACCATATCTTGCGTGAAGTACATCTTTGTCACTGGGGGGGTGATGTCGGGCCTGGGCAAGGGCGTGGTGGCCTCCTCGACGGCCAAGCTCCTCCAGCTGGCCGGGCTGGAGGTCTCCTGCATCAAGATAGATCCCTACCTGAACTACGACGCCGGGACCATGAATCCGGTGGCCCACGGCGAGGTCTTTGTCACCGAGGACGGCGGGGAGTGCGACATGGACATGGGAAACTACGAGCGGTTCCTGAACCGCAACATACCCAAGAGCCACAACGTCACGACGGCGCAGGTCTTCTCGTCGGTCATAGAGGCAGAGCGGGACGGCAGGTACCTGGGGGCCTGCGTCCAGATAATACCGCACGTGACCGATGAGATAAAGCGCCGCATAGCGGCCATAGGGGAGGGCGAGTCGCTGGATGTGCTGGTAGTGGAGTGCGGCGGGACAGTGGGAGATATAGAGTCGCTGCCGTTCCTGGAGGCGCTCCGGCAGATGGGCGTGGCCGGCCCGCCGGAGGACAGGGCTCTCTTTGTGCATGTCACGCTGGCGCCGTCGCTGGAGGTGGTGGGCGAGCAGAAGACCAAGCCCACCCAGCACAGCGTGCAGGAGCTGCGCCGCATCGGGATACAGCCAGACTACCTGGCGGTGAGGTGCACCGCGCCGCTCCTGGACAAGACCCGGGAGAAGCTGGCCATGTTCACGGGCGTGCGGGCACAGGACGTGCTCTCGTGCCACGACGCGGAGTCGATATTCGAGGTGCCCCGAATGCTGTACAAGCAGGGAATAATGGACTCGATGTTCCGCAAGTTTGGGATGGTGGGCTTGGTGGACTCCTCGGAGAGGTGGGATGCCTGGAACGACACGGTGAGGCCGTTCGCGGTACGGCATTCCCGCGAGGCCCGCATAGCCATGGTGGGCAAGTACGTGGCCCTGACGGACAGCTACGTCAGCGTCAACCACGCGCTGCGACACGCAGCCGCCGACCTGGGGGTGTCTGTATCCATAGATCTGGTGGACTCAGAGACGGTCGGCGAGGACCCCGACCTGTCCGGGTACGACGGCATACTGGTGCCGGGGGGATTCGGCACCCGGGGGGCCGAGGGCATAATACGCGTGGCCGAGGCGTCCCGGAAACGCGACGTGCCGTATCTGGGCATATGCTTCGGGTTCCAGCTGGCCGCCGTGGCGTTCGCCCGGGGGGCGCTGGGTATACCGGACGCGGACACCGCCGAGATATCACCAGATTCTGCACACCAGGTGGTGCACCTGCTGCCGGACCAGGACGACCACGCCACCGGAGGATCTCTCCGGCTGGGCGCCCACAACATTGCGGTGCGGCCGGGCACGATGGCCGGCCGCCTGTACGGGAGGGGGGTGAGTCGGCGGCACCGCCACCGCTACGAGATAAACCGCTCCATGATGCCGGAGCTGGAGTCGGGGGGGCTGGTGTTCTCGGCGGACAGCGACGGGGGACGGCGCATGGAGATACTGGAGGTGCCACGGTGCCGGTTCTACATGGGCGTGCAGTTCCACCCCGAGTTCAGCAGCCGGCCCGGCTTTCCGGAGGCCTCGTACAGGGCCTTCGTGGGGGCGGCCGCTGGAATGGCATGATTCCCCGCATGGGCATAGCGGCGTGACGTGATTGGACAGTCCAAGAAGCATTCGCCTGTGCACTGAATTCCCAGCATGCATCTTCCAAATGTCAGGGGTAGCTGATCGCATAGCGCATGCCTGTGGAGGCGGGCGGTATCTGGATGAGCTGCATGTACGGCCGGAGTTCAGGCTCCAGTATTGCGCCCCGGCTGCCCGCTGCGGGGCGCGGTAGGCTGGGAGATCTCGTACATTTTTTGGCGGGCGTCCCGCGCCGAGACCCTCCTCTTTACGTATCCCTTCTCGATCAGGCTGGCCAGCGACATGCGGACCGTGCGGTCCGGGAGCATGGTGCGCTCGGCCAGCTTTCTCCGGGAGAGCGTCCCCTCATACTCCAGTGTCTTGAGCAGCAGCTTGGCGGAGGGGGCCATGTTGAAGAGATCCCCGGAGAGGTGGTGCCTCTTGGCCATGGCTGATATGCTGATAGTGTCCCTCCTCAGGCGCACTATCCTGGCGGGGGGGTCGGACTTGGAGAAGCTGACGCTCTCCCTTACAGCCACCCTCTCGGCGCCGTCCAGCATCACCTCGCACTGCCTCCTAGAGGATATCTCGCTGACCCCCACCACGCTGTCCTGGGGCACCACCAGGGGCCGCCGCTCCACGTCCTGCGAATTTATCGAGATTACCCCGAACACGGGCGAGCCAGCGAATATCATCGGGCCGCCGGCCGACATGGCGTAGGCGGTGGATCCCAGCGGGGTGGACACGATCACGCCGTCGCTGCTGTCGTGCCAGAACTCCTCGCCGTCTATGGTGAGCAGGTATTCCATCAGCATGGCGCTCTTTGCGGAGCAGACAGTCGCGTCGTTGAGGACCTGGTACCTGTTTGTGTCGTCCACATTTACCTCCAGCCGGGAGATCTCGTCGGTACTGTAGTTGGCCGCGCGCAGCCTCTCTGTGTGCCTGTACACGTCCTTGACGTCCACCTGGGCCAGGAGGCCCTCCGTTTCTCCCTCGGAGACGCCTAGCACCGGTATGGAGGGGGCGTTGGTGTCCAGATAGTACTTCCGCACTCCTCTGTCGCCGCCGGGCACTATGATGCAGCCCATTACGGGGGGTACGGATCCGGGGGGCACCTTGACGGCACCCTCGCGCTTCAGTGCCGCATACAGCGTGTCCACCGAGTGCGGTGCAGAGTCGTCATCGTATATGCCCAGCCTGGCCATGCGGCGGTTGCGGCACACAAAATATTATGCCTTTCTGTACTCCACCAAGTTGTAAAAGTACGAGGCGTTGGTCTGGACCGCCCCGCGCCGGGGGATCTTCAACAGCCCCAGGGACTTGGTGTCCAAGGCTGCCTGCACTGCCCCGCCGGCAAAGCAGAAGGCCCAGAGCGTATCCCTTTCCCGGATCATGGTGCAGACGAAGGCTCCGCAGAGTATTGCTCCCAGTCCGGTAGTGTCGTATATCTCCTTGTTGGGAAGCCGTATGCTGTACACCATGCCTTCGTGGTACATGTCTATGTTCTTGCCGTTGGTGCGGATTACCGTCCCGACCCCCATCTTGTTCAGGGCGCGCAGCCCGGCATCCCCCTCCTGCCCGGTGAGGGCGCTGATCTCGGCCGGGTTTGCCTTCAGCGCATCGGCCCCCTCCAGGCCTGTCTCGGCGGGCACGATCCCTATGAGTCCGCCCTCGCCGGCACTCCGCAGCATGCCCTGGGGGTTGAGCAGTACGTACCCCTCCTGGTCGGCCACGCATCCTGCGTCCAGCTCATGGTATATGGGAGTGATTATGACGCCGTCCTGCGGTACGCGGCGGACGTCCACCCGGTCGCACTCGTTCAGCAGGTACAGGTCCCTCTTGACGCCGCTTATGTGTATCTGGAACCTGGTGGTGGGCAGACCGGACTCGGCCCCCTCCGTCTCTATCCGGGGATCCGCCAAATATGCGGCAGGAAAGTCGGGTCCGAACCGGGTCTGGAGGCATACGTCTGCACCGAACTCCCGCGCCGTCAGTCCGGAGTAGCAGGCGTCGCCCCCCGGCTGCTCGTGCACGGCGCCCTGCAGGTGCACGGCGTCGACGGCGCAGTGGGATAGGACGGTGACCCTCATCCCCTCTTGGAGTTGCGGTTTGTATCGGCGCAGTCGGCGCACAATATGCTGCCATTCACCACGGATATCTCCGTGTTGGAGGTGAAGCAGCCGTGGCACAGTCCCATCATGGTGTGGGGGAGGCTGCATCTGGTTAATATTTTTGCCGCCTGCGCGTATATGTGGAGACGGCTGCCGTATGTGGATGCGGATGCGATGCTCGCTGTGTGGCATGACGTTTGACGACGCCGATCCGCTCATACTATACAGGAAGAGGCGGCACGAGTCCTGGCATGTCCCCTCCACAACATACCGACGGAACGCGATCTGGGGAAGCGTGTTGTGGATCCCGCTGGGGGATAATCCTGAAAAATGAAAAATGGGCTAGTTGCCCGTGTCGGGAGTCCCCGCGTCGGTCGCGTCCCCTGGGCCGTCGGTGGGTGGGGCCGGGTCGGCCTTCGCCTTTCTGGCCTTCTTGGCCTTTGGATCCTCGGGGTCGATGACGCCCGCCTCTCCGATGCCGAAGATGACCTCTTCTTCTGGATGGTGCGGACTGTCGACCATCCGGGCTATCCTCTTCTTGCCGGACTTTTTGAAGTAGATCCGGTAGGTACTGGTGTGCGCCACCACGTTGCCTCCTATGGGCTTTGTGGGGTCGCCGAAGAAGACGTCCGGGGAGGACATGACCTGGTTGGTGGCGACGGCGGCGCAGTTGTACGCCTCGGCTATGCGGACTAGGAGGTGGACGAAGTGGTTGAGCCTCTGCTGCCTCTCAGAGAGGGTGCCCCGTCCCAGGTACTCGGACCTGAAGAGGCCCACCGCCGAGTCGGCCACCAGCAGTTTTATGTTGCTCTCCCTGATTATGGCGCCTGCCTCCTCCAGTATCAGGACCTGGTGGGAGCTGTTGTAGGCCCTGGCCACCACTATGTTGTCCAGCACCCTTTGGGGATCCATGCCGTTGGCCTTGGCGATCGAGACGATCCTTTCGGGACGGAACGTGTTCTCGGAGTCCATGTACAGGACTCCGCCCCCAAGTCCGCCCTCTTCCCGGCTCTTCTGCACCATGACGCAGAGGGTGTGGCAGAACTGCGTCTTGCCGCATCCGAACTCGCCGTACACCTCGGTGAGGGCCTGCGTTTCGATTCCGCCGTCAAAGAGGGTGTCGAGGCACTCTGTTCCGGTGGTGATCTTTCCTATCTCCTGCCGGCGCTTGTAGATGTCAGAGGCGCTGACAAAGTCCTGGGACAGGACGCCGCCGTCGGCCAGGTACTGCCTCGCCTTGTTGACCAGCTTCTCGGTGGAGTCTTTCTCCATGCCCGTTATGTCGGAGATCTCCACCGGTCCCCGCACAACCAGGTCCATCATGTTGTGCACTCCGGCGTCGGTCAGCTTCCGCGCGGTCACCGGTCCGACGCCTTCAAGACTGTCTAATCTTATGTCTTCCATTGCTTGGTGTACGGTACATTAACCATATAAACCTTGCACTTTGGTACATAAGTACCAATAATCCCGGCTGGCCCCCTAGGCGGGCTACGCGCCAGGTCTTGGCTCCGTCGCCGTTATAAGCGCCCGCCCGCGCCCCGTTGCGGTTGGAAGCGTATCTGGAACTGGCCCTGAACGTGGCCGGCTTTGCAGTGGGCCTGTGCATAGGCGTGATGTCGGCCATCGGGTACAGGAACACGGCCAGCCCCACACTGCTGCGGCTGTCGATGGCGTTCATATCGATAAGCGTCGGATTCTTGGCGGTGTGGGTGGGGTATGCCTTGGAGCTGCTGCCCTCGGGCCCCGGCGGGCCGGGATGGTGGCTGGAGACGCTGGGCGTGGGGGTGCAGACCCTCGGCTACTTCTTCATAGCGTTCTCGCACGGCCTCAAGTCGTTCTTCCCTAAGTCCCGCTACCTCCGGGGAGTGGGGGCGTTTCCGCTGTTTTTGGTCTCGACGGTTCAGCTGAACCACATACTCCGCTCGGTGTCGTTCATACTGCTGGTGTATGCGGCCATCGAGACCATCCTCTCGTATGTGGAGAGCCGCAACCGGGGGGCGGTCTCGGTGGCTGCTGGCTTGGCGATGCTGGCACTGGGCGAGTTTCTGGGGTGGTACTCGGCGGTGTTTCCCGAGTCGCTGCTGTATCCGGTCTCGCTGGTGATCAAGATCGCCGGGTTGGTGGCCCTCTTCCTGCCGGTGAGCCGCATACCCTTCCGGCGCATTCGCTTTGATCCCGGCCCGGCTGGGTAAGATCACTTTGATGCTTTGGTTTATCCAAATTGATATCGCCTGATACATACACCCGCTGCAATGCTGGTGTGATGGCAGTGTATAGGACCCGCGTGCGCCTCATAGGGGAGATAATGTCGTACGCCGAGGTGGGTGCGTCGGTGTCGGATATGGCCCGGCGGGCGGGCGCCTCGTACTATCGGGTGTCCAGCCTGCTGAGGACTTTGGCGTGTCAGGGGCTGGTGGAGCGGGCCGGGGAGACGTACAGGATCAGCCCCCGGGGCCGGGACTTTTTGCGGGAGTACCAGACGTTCCGGCAATACTCGGAGAGTATAGGCATGACAGTCTGAGGATCCCCTATGCGCCGGAGTCGCCGCACTGGGGGCACTCGGCTCCGGTTATGGCCGAGCCGCACTCGGCGCAGACGCCCTTGCCGATCTGGGAGAGTACGTCGCGCTGTCGCCGCTCGCTGTACCACTTTATGCCTAAGAAGACGGCCGCCGCTATGGCGATGGCATACGCGGGAGCGACGAAGGGCACCATCCCCGCCGCCAGCAGGCCCACGCCGGCCACCAGTATGCCGTCCCGCCTCTCGAATCTCAACGGGCACGGAGAGGGCCCGCCCCGTTAAATGTGTGGGGCTCGGCTGTCTGTCCATCTCATCGAATCGTCACTCTAACTCCTCCTCATCGCCCCACCGTGCGGCGGGCCTGCCGGTATTTTTGGGGTGCGGCCCGGGGGCGACGAGGATGCGCATTTGGGTTTATATTTACGCGTCCGGCCCCCGAACCCGCCATGATGCCGGAACTGCTGCCCATAGGAGCGGGTGTCGCGTCTATACTGGTGGCCGCCGGCCTGGCGGCGTGGATTACCCGGCAGGATCCCGGCACCCCGCAGATGATGGAGATATCCGACGCGGTGCGGGTGGGCGCCGCAGCGTTCCTGAGGCGGGAGATGAAGATAATCGTGCCGGTGGCCATAGGGCTGGCCGTCATCATAGGCGCGTTTCTGGAGGTCTCCAACGGGATAGCGTTTGCGGTGGGCGCGGCGCTCTCGGCGGTGGCCGGCCTCATATCCCTGAAGATAACGGTAAAGGCCGCCGTCCGGGCGGCGAACCTGAGCGGCCAGGGGCTGGGCAGCACGTTTGTGATGGCGTTCCGGGGCGGGGCCACCGTCGGCCTGGCCGTACCCGCCATGGCGCTGCTGGCGATAGCCGGCTTGTACATGCTGTATCCGGATCCCATCACAATAGCGGGGGTGGGCATAGGGGCCAGCCTCATAGCCCTCTTTATCCGCATAGGGGGCGGCATATTCACCAAGGCTGCCGACATGGGCGCCGACCTGGTGGGCAAGGTGGAGGCCAACATCCCCGAGGATGACCCGCGCAACCCCGCCACCATAGCGGACAACGTGGGGGACAACGTCGGGGACGCGGCGGGCATGGGCTCGGACATCTACGAGTCGTACATAGTCACCATACTGGCGTCGCTGCTGATCGCGGCGCTCATAGGGGCCCCGGACCTCTTCATGTACCCGATACTGGTGGGGGCCTCGGGCATGATAGCGTCCATAATCGGCGTGGTGATAGTGCGGGGCCGTAACATCACCGATGTGATGGCTCCGCTCAACCTCTCGTTCTACGTGGCCGCGGCCATAGCCATAGCCCTGAACTTTGTATTCGTGACGCAGTTCGTGGAGGGGGAGGCCGGCTACGCGCTGTTCGGCTCAACCGTGGTAGGTGTGCTGTTGGTTCCGGTGATACAGAAGATAACCGACCGCTACACCAGCTACAAGTTCGGTCCGGTCAACGAGATCGCCGAATCGGCCAAGTGGGGGTACGCCTCGCTCACCCTGATGGGGATAATCAAGGGACTGCAGTCGACGGGACCGTTCATGATTGCCCTGGTGACTGCGATCATCATCTCGTATGCGGTCTCCTCGGCGGCGGCGCCGGAGGGCGCCGACCCGGTCCTGTACGGCATATTCGGGACGTCCCTGACGGCCATGGCCATGCTGAGCCTGGCGGGGATAGTGCTGAGCATAGACGCGTTCGGACCCATAGCCGACAATGCCGGGGGGATAGTGGAGATGACCGGAATGGGCGAGGAGAACCGCAAGGTCACCGACGAGATAGACGCGGTGGGGAACACCACCAAGGCCGTCACCAAGGGGTTTGCCATAGCTAGCGCCGCCTTGGCGGCCCTGGCCATGATACAGGCCTTCCAGTTCGAGGCAGCCCATGTCTTCGAGGGCATACTGGACTTGGACTACTCGCTGACCAACCCCGCCGTGGTCATAGGACTGATAGTCGGGGGCCTGTTGCCGTTCATCATCACGGGCCAGCTCATAAACGGCGTCTCGCGGGCGGCCGGCAAGATGGTAGATGAGGTGCGTCGGCAGTTCAAGGAGAGCCCGGGCATACTCACCGGCGAGACAAAGCCCGACTATGCCAGGTGTGTGGACATTGCCACGGTGGCCTCGATACGGGAGCTGTGGAAGTCCGCCATCATAGCAATCGTATCCCCGATAGCACTGGGCGTGCTGATGGGGCCCACTGCGGTGGCCGGCCTGCTGATGGGCTCGGTGGTCACGGGCATATTCTTGGCGTACCACTTGGCCAACACGGGCGGCGCCTGGGACAACGCCAAGAAGCTGGTGGAGATGCGCGGCGAGAAGGGCAGCGAGCAGCACAAGGTGGCCGTGGTGGGCGACATCATAGGCGACCCCTACAAGGACACCGCCGGCCCGGCCCTGAACACGGTGATAAAGCTGCTCAACACGGTGGCCATAGTGTTCGTCTCCGCCTTCGTGGCTATACTGGTGCTGTAGTGTAGCTCGGCGGGAAGCGGGCTGCGTGCAGAGGGGATCGGCGAACCCTGATTCCAGACGGCCCAGGGGGCCGCCGCTCATAAAAAAATGAAAAAAGACCTCAGGGGCAGCCCTGCATCTTCTGTATGAAGTAGCCCTTCTCTTGGATGGCCTGTGCGACAGGCTCGGGGGCGCCTTGGGTGTGGCAGAACTGGCACTCGTTGGTGGTCATGACCGCGTCGTTCTCGCCTATGGATGCGAGCCACTCCTTGCCATACGCGATGGCCTTCTGGTGGTCCTTCTCACCGGTGATGACGTCAAAGTGCATGGTGTGGCCGTCGGCCGCCCTCACGTAGGTGTCGTAGACGTGAATGTCCATGGCCGAGCCATCCCGGACGGCATATTTAGACCTCACGCGTCCGTACCTGTCTGTATATGCATCTCGGCGATGGGGCCGTCCCGGATCCAGGCCCGCATCCGGCCGTCCAGACCCGAGTATATCACCCACGCCCCCGGGTTCAGCTCCATGTATGCGGCGTCCGTCTCCGAGGGGACGGCCGGCGAGGACGGGTGGGAGTGGTACACCCCCACCACGTCCATGCCGCGCTCCCCTGCAGTTTGGTACGCCCGCAGGACGTCTCCGTCGGGTATGGCAAAGCGGACCGGCGACTCCATGCGGTTGGGGGTGAGCACCGCCTCGCGCACGCGGTATGCGGAGCCGTCTACGGTGCCCAGCAGCATGCCGCACGCCTCGTTGGGCAGGCCCGCCCCGGCATGCCGCTCCATCTGCGCCCTGACATCTGGCGGTATCACTACCGTGTACACGGCACAAGCACCGCTACTGCTCTTGGACTTCCTGAGTCTCCTCGGGTGTCTCGGCGACGGCCTCAGGCTCGCCCACCACCAGGAGCGACTGCATCCAAGGGTGCACTATGCAAAAGTACTCGTACTCGCCGACCTCCAGCGTGCCGGTGTCCAGCATGTATGCCTCCCCCTCGGCCACGAGCCCCGAGTCAAAGGTCGCGCCCGCGTCGGCCATGCTGGAGACGGTGTGGGCCACTGCGTCCTCGTTGGTCCACAGCACGCCGTACCCTTGGGGCACCTCCAGCAGATCCGGCTCGTAGTCGGGGTTGCCCGCAACCTCCGAGCCGAACAGCATGGTCGCCTCCACTATGGGGGAGGTGAACGGCTCCGGCTCCGGTTCGGGCTCCGGCTCGGGTATCTCCTCGGGTATCAGGTAGGTGTCCGGCCCCACTAGGCCGAACCCCACGTACGAGAGTATCCCCGCCGCCGCGGCCATGGCGAATATGGCTCCCAGCGGCTTGGTGTACTGGGGCTTCTTGGCGGCCATGTATGCCATTATCACGGACGGGAACGCTATGGCCATCATTATTCCGGCAAAGACCCCTGTGGTGCTCACAGTATTGAAGAGGAATCCCGCCGTCCCGAACGCCAGCACTATGGACAGCACCACCAGGGTTGTGGCCTTGGCCCTGTTGCTGGTGGAGACGCCCCCGTCCAGTATGCCGGTCGCCAAGAATATCAGGCCTATTATCATGGTGAGCCCCGTCAGGGCGTGCATGCCGTCAATGAACGTGTGGGCCAGACCCGCGTACGATATGACGACCCCCACTAGGCCTATGGATGTGAGCCCCATGCCGGGCATCATGAGGTCCCAGTTGCTCATCTGCGCTCGCCACCGGCCCCTGTCTAATTAATCGTTTTGAATACCGCTTGGCCGGAGTCGCGGTGCGCCCCGCATTCCCGCCGGCTTATGAGTTTCTCCGGACTCCGGAACTCCGCAGCACGCCTCGGCGCACAGCTCGTCCATCTGCTCCCCGGCCTCGGCTATGTCCCGTATGAGGGATGCCAGGCGGGGGCTCGAGATGCTGTACATGGAGCGCCGGCCCCTCGCCATACACGAGACTATCCCGCACTCCTTGAGTATTCTGAGGTGGTGCGAGACCAGGGGCTGGTCCCTGCCCACCATGCCCGCTATCTCGCCCACCGAGAGCTCCCCGGACACTATGTGCCGCAGTATGGAGAAGCGCGTCTCGTCGCTCATGCACCGGAGGAGGGCTGCTCCATTCATATCAATCTAGATTTATATCAACCCAGATTGATATAAAATTACCGTGGATAGTGTGCTGTTCGTGTGCGTGGAGAACGCCGGACGAAGCCTGATGGCCGAGGCGTTCATGAAAAAGTACGCCCCGCACGTGCGGGTGGCCAGCGCCGGGACCCGGCCGGCGGCGCGCCCCGACGAGGCGGTGGTGCGAGCCATGAGGGAGGTGGGCATAGAGGTGGACAAGACGCCAGCCGCCCTGACCGCTGAGATGCTGCGGGGCGGCTCCCGGGTGGTGAACATGGGCTGCATGGACAGCTCCGAGTGCCCGGCCCTCTTCGTGGAAGGAGTGGACGACTGGGCGATACCAGACCCCAAGGGCCGTACCATAGAGGAGGTCCGGCGCATCCGGGACGTGATAGAGGCCCGGGTTCGGGAGATGGCCGGGCGCCCGGATTGAGCGGCTGGTTTGGCGGCAGGGTCTTTGCCGCCGAGGCGGCGGGGACGTTCGGGCTCTTGGTGGCGGCCACCGGGTCCATAGTGTATGGGATGCAGCCGCTGGGGCTGTGGTTCGTGGCGCTGATGCACCTGCTGGGGCTGTGGGTGCTGGTGTCCGTATTCGGCAAGTACTCGATGGCACACTTCAATCCGGCCGTGACCTTGGGCTTTGCCATAACCGGCCACGCCAAGTGGAGGATGGTTCCGTGCTACGTGGCGGCGCAGGTGGCCGGGGCGGTGCCCGGCAGCCTCTTCGTGCTGTATGTGTTGGGCGACCGTGCCGAGCTGGGGCTGAACCGCCCTGACTACGCGTATGACGCCGCGTCGCTGGTGGGGATAGAGGCCGCGGCCACCATACTGCTGATGGGCGCCATACTGTGCATAGTGAGCACCAGGGTGCACGGCGTGGTGGCCGGCTTGGTGGTGGGCAGCGTGGTGGCCGCCGACGTGTGGTTCTTCGGGCCGGTGTCGGGCGCCTCGATGAACCCGGTCCGCTCCTTTGCGCCCGCTCTGGTCACCGGGGTGATGCAGGACATGTGGCTGTATGTGGTAGCCCCGCTGGCGGGCGCCGCGGTCCCCGCCCTGATATACAGGCGGCTGCGGCGGCGTTAAATTAGGCGGGCGGCTGTGGCATGGTATGGGGGACGACGCCATTCGGGTCAGGCTGACCACCCGGGGCCGGCGGACCGGACGACCCCACACGGTGTGGCTCACGGCGGTGTCGTATATGGGCGACTACTACTTTTCGCGACACCGCCCCGACTCGGACTGGTTCCTGAACGCCCTGGCCGACCCTTCTGTTCTGGTGCACGTGGAAGGCCGCGCCGTGGAGGGGATGGCCTCCCGGGTCGACGATCCCGCGACGGTCTCGACCATATCGTCGATAAAGTATCCGGGGGAGGCGCGGGCCGCCGAGAGGCGGGTGGCCATCAGGGTGGAACGGCGGCCCGGAAATGGGAAGCCGGCCTGAGGCCGGCGCGTGTCATACGATGTGGATTATGGTGGTCAGGCCACGCCGGTCGGTCTCGGCGCCGTCCTGCGTCTCGCACACCGTGATAGTGAAGGATATGACATCGCCGGGCGCGGCGCCGGGGGCGCGCAGCTCCAGCCGCAGGTCCATCTGGCCGTAGTCGGTGTCGGATATGTCGCCGGATATGGAGGCCGGGCAGGTGGACTCGACGCGGAACCGGTCCTGCTGGAAGTGGTAGCCCAGGCTGGCGCGGCGGCCCTCCCTGGGCGTGGCGCGCACCCGGACGGGTATGGCGCCGGGCTTGGCCGAGGCGTATCCGGCCGTGTCGTTCACGAATACGCCAATGGGGAAGGGGCGGCCGGCCGTCGCCTCGGCCATCTTCTGTATGCCGTCGTTCATCACCACGTCCACGGCCTTGATGGTTTGAGGCACCTTGGCCAGCCACGCGCAGCTCCTCTCAACGGCCGCGTCTATACCCAGGCGCCGCCGGGCGTCCTCTTCGGGCGGCAGCTTGTAGTAGTCCACCCAAGCCTTGTAGTCGCCGGAGATGTCGTGGATGAAGTCTATGCAGGTCCTTTTGTAGTCGTGGACGCTGTCGGTCCGCTGGCTGTCATCCGAGTAGTCCATGGGCATGGCCATGATGGAGGCAGTGCGGAGGTGGCCGCCTAAAAAGCATGGTGCTGCCAAGCGATGGCAGGGCCAGCCATGTACTGTTTTGTGGGGTATGGGGTGAGTTGTCCTCTGGAATGTAGGCTGCCTTTTTACTCATCGGGCAGGCGCATCTCCATGTTATGCTGGACGTAGAGGCAGGAATCACGCGCAACCATAGGTGGGGTGCCCTGATCGTACGACCACTCAAGGAGGGTGTCCGGCAAGGCAGACGCGTCGGTAGGCGTGGCTCCTTGTGTCGCTGGCGATACAGTTGGCTTTTTGGCCAGCCTTGCAGCCCTTAAGAGAATATATCGACGATCTCTTTTACAACATATTTTTTGTTTCTTTTTTTGGTGTCGCTCTGTTCAAGTATGCCTGCGCTGAACGTGTTTAGGTGCCCCTGAGCGTGAGCTCGACGCTTGGAAGCTGCCGTAATCGTCGGTGTTTTCAAAACTGGCTATGATTTTGCGCTTGGTTGGCATACCCTGTAAAAATGATTCACAGAAAAACAAATAA
>JAGWAW010000011.1:17943-18516 GCA_021296165.1 Nitrosopumilaceae archaeon
TGATGGAAGACGATCGAAAACCAAACAGAGACAGCAAAGACGGCACCGCCGGGCTGCGGTCCGAGACATACATCAAAAAAATACTACAGCTGACAAAAGAGAATGAGAAATTGAAGGAGTCGAATGCCATATTGAAAAGGGAGAACAGGGCGCAAAAACAGACAATAGAACAGCTGCGGGCGGCGGTCGGCAGGCTCCAAAAATCACTCGACATACAGGCCCGCAAGACCGCCAGGACGGAGAAGGTCCTGGACGAGGTGCTCCGCCGGCTGAACGTGGCCGACAACGCGCACGAGCGTGTTTAGGTGATTTTGAGGGATCAGCCGCGCAAAAAATACGCGCCCCATACCCCGTACCAGCTCGGCATGCATGTTAGGTCCCAAGTTACACAGCCGCGCCGCTAGCCGTAGCCATCGTCGGGGGGCTTGCCGTCGGAGGACCTGCCCCGGCCCAGGTATTTCTTGAGCAGTTCCAGGATGTCGTCGTCCCTGTATGTCATCATTATGGTCAGCAGTATGGAAAATATTTCCGCACCCTCCATGGTGCGCAGGAGCGATTTCACGGCGCGGTGCT
>JAGWAW010000141.1 GCA_021296165.1 Nitrosopumilaceae archaeon
GCCAGCTCCACGGCCCGGTAGGCGGCCACACTGCCCGTCACGCACAATACTATGTTCTTGCCGAGCAGCTCCTTGCCGTCGGTTCCGGTTATGTCCAGGGAGGGGTGATCCATCTAGCCATCCCTCACCGGGAACGTGTGCTCCTCCGCCGGGAACGCGCCGCTCTCCACATCGTCCCTGTACGCAGATACGGCCTGTCTTATATCCTCCGATAGGGAGGCGTACCTCTTGACGAACCTGAGGCGTGCCGGGTACATGCCCAGCATATCATGCACCACCAGCACCTGCCCGTCGCAGAGCGGCCCCGAACCTATCCCTATGGTGGGTATATGCAGGGAGTCGGTGATATCCCCGGCGGCCGGCCCGGCGACCTTCTCCAGCACTATACAGAAGGCCCCCGACTCCTGGATGGCCCGCGCCTCCTCCAATAGAGTGTCGGCCTCCTGTGCGGTCTGGCCCCGGACCCCGTACCCGCCCGAGAGGCTGGCGCTCTGCGGCTGCAGCCCTATGTGGCCCATCACGGGTATGCCCGCCGCCGCCATGGCGCGTATGGCGTCGGTGTACGGCCCCTCCAGCTTTACGGCGTCGGCGCCCTCCCGCACCAGCCGGCCGGCGTTCCGCACAGCGTCGGCCGCGCCCGTCTGGTACGACATGAAGGGCATGTCGGCCACCACCATGCACCCCTTGCGGGCCCGGGCCACCGCCCCGGTGAACAGGCACATGTGGTCCATGGTGACGGGTATGGTGCTGGGGTGCCCCAGCACGACCATCCCGGCGCTGTCGCCCACCAAAAGTATGTCGGCGCCCCCCTCCTCGCAGAGGGATGCCATGGTGTAGTCGTACGCGGTCACCGCCACTATCTTCTTGGTGCCTTTCATGTTCCGTATCTCCGACACCCGGCTATGCATGGCGGCCGCCCCCGAAGTTGCGCGCCATGGTTCTGGAGCTCTCGGCCAGGTTGGTGTCGTTGCGGAACGCCCCCAGCACGGCCCGCAGGGAGCCCTCGTCGTACTGGGTCATCTGGGAACAGTACTGGGCCAGCCGGGGCATGACCCGCACCACGTTGTCCACTATGGTGATGTGCGCCGCCCGCGCCGTCCTGGAGGCGGGGTTCAGGTCTATGGCTATGACCCTCTTGCCGGCCGCCGCCAGGGCCTCGGCGCGGTCGCCGTCCTCCAGCGGGACCAGGACCGTGTCGGCCGCCAGGATGCCCCGGGCGCTCACCAGCCGCCGGGGCGAGTCCGTACCCGGCAGCGTGGCGCGGTCCTCCTCGGTGCCCAGCACCTCGGCGGCCCCCTTCCGCCGCAGCATGCCGGCTATGACGCGCCGCCGCCGGATGTCGTCATAGAACAGGTTGACCTCCAGGCCGCAGCCGGCCGCTTCGGCCAGCTGCACGGTATCGGCGGCGCAGAGGGCCGCCAGGTTCCCGTTCACGGATATGACCGGCTTTGCGGACAGCAGCAGGGCCGCGGCGGCAGCGTGGGCGGCCCTCTGGGCCGTTATGGTGCTCTCCTCCCCCAGCATGTAGTCGAACGCCTCCCCCCGGCCGTGGGCCATCAGCCCCTCGGCGGCGACGGCCCCCGCCTCGAACCCGCCGGCGAGCATCTCGCGTATGCGCAGCGACTCGTACCGGGGGTGGGTGGGCGGTATCATACGGCGCGGGCCCCCGCCTCGTCTATACCGGTGAGCATCGGACCATACGGGCGCAGCGCCTCGGTGACGCCGCCGGCCTCCTCCCGCGGCACCATGCTGAATATGGTGCCGCCCAGCATGGCCACCCCGCAGGGGTACCCGGCCCGCTCCAGGGCGCCGGCCGCCGCCTCCATCTGGGGGGTTATGGTTCCGGCCTTCCGGGCAAATTCCATAGATAAACGCTGGAACGTGCCGGTGTCGGGATCCCGGTCCAGCTCAGCCACCATCCGGCTTCCCATGCCGTTCATCATTCCCATGCGGTCCCGCAGAAAGTCCTTGGTGGAGAGCGGCGAGAGGCACGCTATAACGACGGCCGGGTTCCCCGCCTCCAGGCGGCGGATCATGCCCCTTCCGGGACCCCCCGCCCGCACCCTTATCTCGAAGCCGCCGTGGTATGCAGCCAGCACGTCCCCCAGGCCGGTGCTGCGGCGCACCTCCGACACGTGGGCCATCATGGCCAGCCTCTCTTTGGGGATGCGGGTCTCCAGCGCCATGTCCAGTGCGTACAGGGTGGAGAGCGCCAGCGCCCCGCTGGACCCCAGCCCGTACCCGGCCGGGACGCCCATCTCGTGGCTCACATGTACGGGGGTGCGCACGCCGGTGGCCCGGCGGAACTCCTCCAGCACGTGCTGCGCCATGCCCGCCTGCACCATATCCTGCCCGGCATCCTCCACATTGGTGGTGACGCCCCTCAGTACGGAGAAGCCGGCGCCCACGGATCCGGTATCGGCGGCGGATTCACACTCCTCCACGCCGAAGAAGCCGGTCACGTGCGCCGGACAGAAGGCTGAGCCCCTCATGAATGTCGGTTTAAACTATAGACAAAATATAAGAATATGGCTTAAACCAATTATACTGGTATAAATGGCCCGGTTCCTGCGGCGGCTCCAGCGGATAGGCTCCAGCGTCCTGGTCTCGCTGCCCAAGGAGTGGGTCGTACAGAACGGCCTGGAGAAGGGCAGCCAAGTGGAGATAGAGACCTCCAAGGGCGGCCTCTCGGTGGCGGCGACGGGGCGCCGCACCCGGGAGCTCTCCATAGCGTACCCGCTGCCCCCCAACGAGAACATAACGGCGGACCTTACGGGCGCCTACCTGCTGGGGTACGACATGATACAGGTCACCTCCGGACCTGCGATCCCCGCCGGGGACCGCGAGCTGATACGGGACTCGACCCGGCGGCTGGCGGGGATGGAGATCGTGGAGGAGGACTCCTCGCACATCACGCTGCAGTTCCTGCTGGATCCGACCACCCTGGACCCCCGCCGCATCCTGCTCCGGATGAACTCCATAGCCTTGGGGATGTTCGGCGAGGTGCTCAAGGGGATGGAGACCGGTGAGTTCTCGGCGCTGGGGACGCTCCGGAACCGCGACGCGGAGGTGAACCGGCAGTACTTTCTGCTGGTGAGGCTGATACGGTCCGCCCTGGTGGACGGGCGCATATCCCACGCGTTCGACCTGGAGGGGGTCGACGTGCTGGACTACAGGGTGGCGGCCAACCTGCTGGAGAATGCCGGGGACTCGATAGCGGCGCTGGGCGCCGCCATACGGGACTCGGGGCTGCCGGCCGGGCGGCTGCGGGGGGCCCGGGGGGCGGCCCGGGATCTGGAGGGGACGGCGGGTAAGGCGGTCCGGGCCCTGGTGGAGCGCGACCGGCGGCTGGCCATAGAGGCCATATCGCTCCACGCCGCATACCAGGAGAGGCTGGCGGCCCTGCGCGCCGACGCCGCCGGGGACATGGCACTAGTGGACGTGGTGTATGGCTTGGAGCGGATAGGGCGGTTCTGGGCGGATGTGGCCGATTTGGTGCGGCCCATATACTATGACGAGTGATAGGTCTGGTACGCCAGGAGGGCGCAGATGGTCTTGGAGTCCTGGATGCGGCCCGTCCTTATCATCTCCAGCAGGTCCGATATGTGGTGCCTCTCGACGGATATTATCTCGTCCTCGTCGGGGTTGGCCCGGGTCTTGCTCAGGCCGGAGGCCAC
>JAGWAW010000142.1 GCA_021296165.1 Nitrosopumilaceae archaeon
AGGTTGGCTCCGGCGGCCCGGGAAGGTCTGCGATGCCGGCCCGCGGCCGGGAGGCATGCGAATTATGAAACGCTGTCGGTTCATAGTAACGCCTATAATCTTTCTATCAGAGGATGCTATCCAATGATGCGCCCAAATTGGACTCTTGCAGTCATGTGCGCTTGTCTTGGAATGGGCGCAGGTGCGGCATACGCAGAGATACCCGACGAGGTCGTGGTGGGCGGTGTATTCGATATCACCGGCAACTGGGCTACGGAGGGCGAAGAAGGCAAGACCGCGGCGCAGCTGGCCATACTGGACTTTAACGAGTACTTGGAGGACATAGGCGCCGACTGGCGTATGAAGATGAGAGTGGAGGATGCCCAAGCCATAGGCAGTGTGGCGTTTGACAAGGTGCAGACGCTCCACGGGTCCGGCATCAACATCCTGCTGGGCATGGCATTCAGCTCGCCCCTGTCACTGTCGACCGGATACATAGAGAGCAACAACATGTTGGCCCTCTCGTGCTGCTCGCAGGCCGGCAACCTTGCTGTCGATGACAACATATTCCGGCTTGTACCCAACGACAACAACCAGGCGCCTGCCGTAAACGCCATGATAGAGGACTCCGGAATAGAGGTGCTGGTGATGGTCACCCGCGGCGATACGTGGGGAGACGGTATCCGCGACACGCTCGCCGGTATATACGACGGAACTATAGTGGCCGGGTTCCGTTATAATCCCGACGCGATAGACTTCTCGGCCGAGATATCGTTGCTGGACAAGCAGCTGGGCGAGCTGGTGGATTAGCATGGGGCCGACAAGGTCGGCGTGTTGTATGTGGGAACAGACGAGTTCCTGCTGATGGTGCAGCAGATGCGGTTCTATGAGAACGTGGATGATGTGCGCTGGTTCAGCACAAACACCCAGGCTTCCAGCATAGAGCTGGTGCAGGACGATGACGCCTTGGCGTTCACCGAGACAACCATGTTTACTGCAACGCGGCAGCAGGTCGGCACGGCCAACCACATCACCGCATACGTGGATATGCTCCTGAGGACACATACGGGCGCAATGCCTCCCCGTACAGCTACGCCGCGTACGACTCTGTGTGGCTGCTGGGAAGCGCGATACTGCAGGCCGGATCCACGGAGACCGATGACTTGGTTGGGGCCATACCCTTGGTGGCCGAGCGCATGATCGGCGCCTCCGGCCCACTCCGGCTCACCGACGGGGGGGATCTTGCCCATGCTTCGTACGTGGTCATGCAGATCAGGAACGGGGAATGGGTACAGGACGCCACGTATGATCCCATAACACAGTCCATTGTGCGTTGATTTCGCATTTTTATTCGCGTACCGCGTGGCCAAACTGCCCCTCCATGCGGCAGTGGCCGCCCGACCCCGCATCCGCACCGGCGGACAACCCCGGATCAACCGCTTGCCACATTTTGGACGGCCCGCGTCTTTTTCATACCGGTTTCAAAAGGATTCGCGTAAAGTTGGGATCTACCGCCGCGTCCGGCGCCGCGCCCCCGAACCGCCCCCCCCGGACGGCGACTCCAGCACCATGTTGTCGTCGTGGAGCGACACGACGCCCCCCCCGGCGGCCTTGATATCCCTCTTCAGACCGGCGTCGGTGGTGGCCACCGTGCCGCCATGTCTCCTGATGTGGTCCAGTATGGCCCGGTCCGCATAGTCGCCCCCCGGTATTATGCGCCGCATCGCGCCCGCCAGCCCCAGGGCCTTTCTGGCCTCGTGTCCCTTGGCCGCATCCGTGGATAGCTTCTCCAGCTCCCGCAGTACGGCCCCGGGTACCACGTACGATACGTTGCCCAAGTCAAAGCCGTCCAGGTTGCGTATGCGCCCCGACGCCATGTGCATCAGGAACCCGGTGTCGCATATTATGTCAGGCAACCGCTCCGGCACCGATGAGCCGCCACCTGTCCGATATACGGCGGCTGATGGCCACGTTCCCGTCGCTGAATATGCAGGCCGGCCTCCTGAGGTCCAGGCGTACACTCTCCCCCCTTATGCGGGAGACCTTGCCCAGCACCGGGGCGGTTCCTATGTTGAGGCGGAGCATCTCGCCGCCGGTTATGGGGGTGACCTTTACGTCGCTGACAGCCCCCACCGCCGAGTCGAAGAGGCTCACGTCCATCTCCAGCGTGGAGACGTTCTCGGGGAGCGTGTCCGGCTTCCCTATTACGGAGCCTATGAGAGAGTCGCTGTGGGTCATCGCCGGGTCCAGCTTGGTGCCGATGGCCACCAGCCCGCCCGGCTTTACCCGGTCCACCATGCCGGCGCCCGTTCCCAGCGAGACTATCTCGGTGTGAATCGGCTCGTATCCCCTCTTTCGGGAAAGGCCGGGCTTGATCTCTATCTCGTCGCCCACCTCGAAGGCGCCCTGAGTCAGGCTCCCGCCGATCACGCCCCCCCGTATGTCGCATATGGGCGTACCTGGCTTGTTCACGTCGAACGAGCGCAGGACGTGCATGATCGCATCGCGGGACTCGTCCCGCTGGGGCGTCATTATGGTGGACTCTATGGCGGATATGAGCGCATCCATGTTCAGGCCAGACTGGGCCGAGACCGGTATCACCGGGGAGGATTCGGCGGCGGTCCCCTTCACGAACCGCCTGATGTCGGCGTGGTTGGACATGGCATCCTCGTACCTGACCAGATCCACCTTGTTCTGCAGTATGACGATCTGCTTTATGTTGAGGGTCTGCAGGGCCAGCAGATGCTCCTTGGTCTGAGGTCGGGGCACTTTCTCGTTGGCTGCCACCAGCAGTAGGGCGCCGTCCATCAGGGCGGAGCCAGAGAGCATGTTGGCCATCAGGCTCTCGTGGCCGGGGCTGTCCACAAAGCTGACCACCCTGGAGAGCTCGCTCTCGCCGCCGCAGTTGGGGCACTTGGGCTGGGTGGAGTACCCCAGAGGATCCTCGCAGGATCCACACCCGTAGAAGGCCGCGTCCGAATACCCTATGCGTATGGTGATGCCCCGCTTCAGCTCCTGGCTGTGGACGCTGGTCCAGGCGCCGGTCAGCGATTGTATCAGGGTTGTCTTGCCGTGGTCCACATGGCCGGCCGTCCCTATGTTGACGCAAGGCTGGTGTCCGTACTTGTCTATATACCACTCCGGAAGAGTCTCGCGCCAATGCATGTATTTTTTGACTGCCATCTGTATGCTAAATTAACCTATGGCTCGGTGGTCAGGGTGCCGTCGTACCTACAGTTTATCTGGTATGTCTCCTCGGATATGGTGTTTCCCCGCATCAGCTTGCGGAAACGCTGCCCGGTCTCGGCCTTCTGCAGGCCCACTCCTCGGGTGAGCAGCACCGCCTTGCGGGCGGCGCCGTGTATGTCCGCTCGCATGGGTATGCCCGACCTGTCGCTGCCCCCGGTGATTCGTATGGTGCCCTTGAGGCCCAGCACCGCCGCGTCGGCCTCCTCGCCCAGCTGCCGGCCCAGAAGCGGGACGGCTGCGTCGTCCTTGAGTTCCCGGCTTACGGACTTGCCGGCGGTGTCCGACACGGTGAGCTTGAAGCTGGCCATGCGGCGGGTTGGCCCCCGAGCACTAATTAACGTTTGGCGGCCGTCATGCCGGCGCCCCGGTAACAAGTCAGGTCCACCCAGCCGAGCGTGCGTGAATTATGAAGTACCGCATAGTGCAGATCCAAGAGCTTATA
>JAGWAW010000143.1 GCA_021296165.1 Nitrosopumilaceae archaeon
CAGCCTTGTTAGGATCATATATACTATTTGATATGAAGATCGGTCTGGCCCCGGCGCGTGCTCCCGTCCCGTCTTGATAAAGAGTTTAGAGCTAATTTGCCAACTAACGGGCCACATTTTCGTTTACTGGTCAAGTATCACGCCACCGCCATACTCGGCCTCCAGGTACTGCTGGAGGCGAGCGTCACCTCAAGCTCCACACACGACACAAAGATGCTGGCCCCCATGGAGACGACCGTTCGGCAGGGGTTGAAGCTTGGACGCTCCACGCACAGCTGCGATGCGGGATACGACTGGGAGGAGAACTTTGCCCTGTTGTTCGGGCTGGGAATGGTACCGAACATCAAGACAGAGAAGGCCCTCCAAGTGCCCGAGCGCCCTGGAGCAGGATGCCCCGTACAGGCGAAGGGGGGCCGAGGTGTTCGACGACATAGAGTACAGGAAGCGAAACATGATCGAGGGAATATTCGGAGCAGGGGAGGCCAAGAACCACCGGCTGCACTGCCGGTTCGTCAAACCCGCAAACGTGCGCAGGTTCGGCAAGATTCGCGGAATATCGTGGAACCTCAAGGTGCTCAACCGCCTTTGCTGCGCCAGGGATCTAGGCATGCCGATACCGCTGTACTCGGACAGGAGAGCGGTCGCAGAACCCCGGCCGCGCCGGGCGCCGCCGGCCTGCATGCCGGCCTGATGACTGGGCGGCATGCGTTTGGGACGGGCATCCATTCCGGAAATGAATTTACCACATATTACAGTAGGAATAATTTTAGGTTAAAATCAACAAACATAAGCCAACATCTGAAACCGCGTGGGCAACATTTGTGTGTTGATGCACTGATCTAATTCTAGTGATTAGACGATCTTATTTAATAATACGCAACAACCCCCGTCCAAGCCGTACGGCATCGGCGCCCGAACGGCGCGTCGGCATCATGCGGGCACGGGGCCAAAGTCATGCCGGTACCGGTAAAGATCAGATGGGTGGACCTGACTTGTTACCGATTTGGCTTAGCTGTAGATGGGTGAATCTATAAATTAGCCGCGCCGAACGGCCCCACAATGTCGTCGCAGATATCGCTGCCTACCTGTAGCTGCTGCTTCCGCATCATAATGCCCAACGACAAGTGCGTCAAGTTCAACTGCCCGGACTGCGGCGAGCACCTAATATGGCGCTGCGAGAGCTGTCGCGAGTCCGCCCAGCAGTACGCCTGCCAAAAGTGCGGATTCGAGGGGCCTTAAGATGGCCCAGCTACTCATCATTACAAGGATACTCCCCACCGGAACCGAGGTGGACCTACACGCACTAGCCAACGGGATAGGGGATAACCTGCCCAGCGGTATGTCGCTGAGGCGCCACGCCACTGAGCCCATAGCTTTTGGCCTTGAGTGCATAAAGGCCGAGTTTGTCATACAGGACGACGAGGGGCAGAGTGATGCGCTGGAGAACGCCGTGAAGGGAGTTCAGGGCGTCAGCGAGATCGAGGTGCTGAACATGAGCAGAATGTCCGTGGACATGAAGTGACTTTGGCCGGCAAAGAGTTGCAGATGCGCGTAGGAGAGGCCATACACCGGGACGTGGGAAAGCGACGCGCCCGCATGGGGCCTGACGCCATGGACTATCTGGGCGTCTCGCCCGGCGACATAGTAAAGATGGACGGCCCCAAGTCCAGCTGTGCCATAGTGTGGCCCGCCGACGAGGACGAGAAGAGTCCCGACATAATACGGATAGACGGTCAGACCCGCAAGAGTATGGCCGTCTCCCTCCATGACAGCATATCGGTGGTGAAGGCCGCTACCAAGGCTGCCCACTCGGCGGTGCTGGTCCCCGTGAACGACACGGTCACCATAGACTCGGAGTTCACCAACTTCGTGAAGGGTCGGCTGGTCGGCATCCCCCTAATGAAGGGCGACGAGATATCCGTGATAATACTGGGCAACTCGATGGTCTTCCGAGTGGGCAAGACAGTCCCCAACACCATAATCCGCATAGAGGAGTCCACCATCCTGAGCATATCCGACGAGACGGCCGTGGACAGGCGCGCCCGCATCACCTACGAGGAGGTGGGCGGGCTTACCCAGGAGATGAAGGCCATGCGGGAGATAGTGGAGCTGCCACTCCGGCACCCCGAGATCTTTGCCCGGTTGGGGGTCGAGGCCCACAGCGGTGTGCTGCTGTACGGTCCGCCGGGCTGCGGCAAGACACTCATAGCCAAGGTTCTGGCCAGCGAATCGGACGCCAACATGTACTCGATAAGCGGCCCGGAGATAGTAAACAAGTACTACGGCGAGACCGAGGCGCGCCTGCGGGACATATTCAAGGAGGCAAAGGATAACGCCCCCAGCATAATATTCATCGACGAGATAGACGCCATAGCGCCAAAGCGCGACGACGCGCACGGTGACGTGGAAAAAAGGGTCGTCGCCCAGCTGCTGGCCCTGATGGACGGGCTGGACGAACGGGGCAACGTGATAGTGCTGGGCGCCTCCAACCGGCCCGACAGCATGGAGCCGGCCCTGCGTCGACCCGGAAGATTTGACCGGGAATTTGAGATATCCGTACCCAACACTGACGGACGTCTGGACATACTGCGGATACACACCCGGGGCATGCCGCTGGATGACGACATAGACCTCCGGGAGCTGGCCGGCCAGCTGCACGGGTATACAGGGGCGGACATCAAGTCGCTCTGCCGCGAGGCGGCCACCAGAGCCATCCGCCGCTACCTGCCCAAGATAGACATGGAGTCGGAGCGGATGCCAGCCGAGGTGCTGCAGTCCATGCACATCAAGCTGGTCGACTTTAACCGCGGGATGCACGAGGTGGTCCCCACTGCCATGAGAGAGTTTTACGTGGAGAGGCCCAAGGTCTTCTGGAAGGACGTGGGCGGACTCGACGAGGTAAAGGCGGCGCTCACCGACAATTTAATGGTCTCAATGAGGGAGCCCTCCAGATTCACCGAGATGGGCATACGGCCTCCCAAAGGGGCCCTGCTGTACGGGCCACCGGGTTGCGGCAAGACACTGATTGCCCGCGCCCTAGCCGCCGAGAGCGGCGCCAACGTGATACAGGTGAGGGGTCCGGAGATAATCTCCAAGTGGCTGGGCGAGTCCGAGAAGGCCGTCCGGGAAATATTCCGGAAGGCAAAGACATCCTCGCCATGCATAATAATATTCGACGAGCTGGACTCGCTGGCCCGCCAGCGCGACGGCGGCCCCGGCGAGACCCTCCTCAGCCAGATGCTCACCGAGATAGAGGAGGGCACCGCCTCGGGCGTGGTCGTCATAGGGGCGACCAGCCGGCCGGATATGCTGGACGGGGCCCTCCTGCGCACCGGCCGCCTAGACATACCGCTATACGTGGGGCCGCCCGACGAGGCTGGCAGGCTGGAGACAATACAGATACTGGTCTCCAAGATGCCCCTGGACAAGGACGTCAACCTACGGGAGATTGCAGTCTCCACCCACAACTACACCGGGGCTGACTTGGCAGCCCTCTGCCGCGAGGCGGCGATCCGGGCTATGCGGCGGGACGCCAGCCACATAACCAGTGGCGACTTCGCCCAAGCCCTGAGCGCGGCCAAGCCCTCCATAACCACCGAGACCAAGGACTGGTACGACAGTATAAGCCGGAGCATATCCAACGCTATGCCCAAGAAGGCAGACAAGGTGTTCTACGGGTAATGGCCGCCCCCATACGCAACACCATATACGACATCATAGCGGCCGCCGGCTCGCTCACCGACGAGGAGCTGGCAAAGGCGCTGCTGAAGGCCGGCCACAACGTGCCTCCCGACCGGCTCAACAAGGTGCTGCTGGACTTGGAGATCCTCGGGCTGATAACAGTAACGTGGTTTGCCAAGGACACTCGCAAGATAGAGAAGGCGGCGGTGGAGCGCGACGAGGCCGAGGAGCTCGACATGCAGAAGCGCCAGCGTGAGTACGAGGCCAGCTTTCCGGGCGCCGAGAACAACTAGCGGAGGCTACTCCAGCCGACCTGCTTCGATATGCCACGGGTTATGGGCAGGCTTGGTGGCGTAGAGAGCAGTCCGGGTGCTATGGTCCGGCGTGTAGTCAAACGGTTACTGCATACGCGGCAGGGGCGCCGGATGGCGTCACACGGCCAAGGGTGAGACATTACAGCATAGATCAAGCGGCCAGTCTGAACTACACTCGCTCATATTCCAAATGTTGGGGGTAGCTGATCGTGCTGAGCACGCCGTCCCGCCAGCATTTCAGCGGTCGGCGGGAACGTGTTTAGGTGCCCCTGAGCGTGAGCTCGACGCTTGGAAGCTACCGTAATCGTCGGTGTTTTCAGAACTGGCTATGGTTTTGCGCTTGGTTGGCATACCCTGTAAAAATGATTCACAGAAAAACAAATAATTATATTCAGATGAATATGAGGAACGTGTTTAGGTACCTCTGAGCGTGGGATCGACGCTTAGAAGATATCATAATCACCAAGGTTTTCAAAACTGGCAATAGTTTTGTACATAAT
>JAGWAW010000144.1 GCA_021296165.1 Nitrosopumilaceae archaeon
TCGATGATGGCATTCCACAACAAGAGGACAGACGAGGAGACTAGGATGAGCAATCCGAACTGGATGATGACATCAATGACTGACGGCCAAAACGAGGCGCGACATGATTCTCGGATACTACAATATGGCCGGGGAGCTCATATCGGTAAGTATCTCACGCAGGCCAAGGCGTGTCCGGACACGGCGTTTTGAGGGGGGCGCCCGCCCCGGGCAGTCCCGGCCTGCCGGACGCCAAGACCTGCGAGATGGCCCCCTGGCCGGCCGCAACGCCGACTACCTCTATGCCCCAATGACCCGCTAGCCGCCCCAGAGCTTCTCGCCGAACGTCCACTTCTTGTTCAGGAGGAAGTTGCCCAGGGCGGCGGTCAGCACGCCGGCGGCCAGCAAGACGGGGTACGACCCCCCACCACCCTCCGTCCCGCTGTGCACAATCCCCAGCTGGATGGCTGCCCCCGGTGAGCAGAACCCGGCGAACTTTGCGTACTGTACCAAGGTGCGCCGGGCTCCAAAGTCACGGTCATGGAAGGTCCAAGTCTTGTTGAGCAGGAAGTTGGAGGTTATGGACACCGCTATCCCCAGCAGGTTGGCATGCAGGTACCAGAACTGGGGCATCTGGGTGAACAGCAGCGATATGGCGTAGTTGACCAGAAAGCCGCTGGCGCCCACCGTGTAGAACCTGGAGGCCTTGGAGAGGAACCTCACCGAGTCGCGGGGTTCGGCGCCCCCGTGCAGGTACAGCCGCCAGACCGCCCTGCAGTAGTTCGCTATGGCCCGCCCGCCCAGCTTGCTGCTGCCCAACTGCCTGTCCCGGAACGTGTAGGGCACCTCGGTGATGCGGGCCCCCCGAATCTTTACGAGCATCTCCATGAGCACCTTGAAGCCGATGCCGTCCAGCGAGACGCCCTCCACCAGGTTGCGCCGGAACGCAAAGAAGCCGGACATGGGATCCGTGGCGGTTATGCCCAGCACCTTCCTGGCTATGGTGGAGGCCCCCCAGCTTATGATCTTTCTTCTGGCCGGCCAGCCGTCTATCCGGCCGCCCCGTATGTACCGGGAGGCGACGGCTATGTCGCAGCGGTGCCGCAGCGCGTCCAGCAGCTTGGGTATGATGTGGGGCGGGTGGGACATGTCGCTGTCCATCACCACGATGGTCTCCCCCCGGGCGTGGCCTATGCCCTGCAGTATGGCAGCCCCCAGGCCGCGCTTGGCGTGGCGGTGTATCACGTCTATGGTGTATCCGGCCACCTGCTTCATGCCCCGCTTGTGCTCCTCAACTATGCGGCCTGTGCCGTCCGGCGAGTTGTCGTCCACCACTATAGCCTGGGCCGAGACGCTGCGGGGTATGCTCTCGCGTATGGAGCGGAGTATCTCCAGTATGTTCTGCGACTCGTTGTACGTGGGCAGGATTATGGAGACCTGCGGCCGGACCATGCACGGGGGGGCGCGGCTGTCCGTTTTTAAATTTTGTATGGGATCCAGTAGATTCTGTAGCCCGGTAAGTAGTTCACCTCTAGGGGGGCAGGAAGTCAGCCCGGGACAAGGCCTACACGCGTACGAGCGGACGCGCCCTAGGTCCGCCCCCGGGGGCGGCTGCGGTAGCATGGGGATGAGCCGGGCGCCGGGGCGGCGTCCGCCCTGCACCGCGCGGCGCTCAGGGAAAAGCGATGGCCTCCGATATGGTGTGGTCCAGCTCCGAGAGCGGCACGCGCCGCTGGCCCATGCTGTCCCTCTCCCGCAGCGTCACGGTGTCGTCCTCCAGGGTCTGGTGGTCCACGGTGACGGCAAAGGGGCACCCTATCTCGTCGAGTCGCCGGTACCTGCGCCCTATGGCGCCGGAGTGGTCCAGAAAGGCATCATACCTGCGGTTTATGGCCCGGTGTACCGTGTCGGTCTCCTCCCGCAGACCGTCCTTCTTCACCAGGGAGAGCACCCCCACATGTATGGGCGCCAGGTACGGCCGTATGGAGAGGACGGTCCTGTCATGCGTGTCGTCCTCGTTCAGGGAATGCTCCAGGATGGTGTACAGGCTCCGGTCTATCCCCATGGATATCTCAAAGACGTGGGGCAGCACCTTGGTGTCGCCGTCCATCACCTCGAACTTTTCGCCGCTGTGCCTGGAGTGGCCGCCCAGGTCGTGGTCGGTGCGGTAGTTGCACGCCACCAGCTCCAGCCACCCGGTGGCCGTCTCCACCTCAAAGTCGAAGGCCACCTCCGCATAGAACGCCTTCTCCTTCTCGCCCAGGCGCCGGAACCTGGACCGGCCCATGTCTATCCCGGTCTTCTCGTAGAACTCGGCTAGTATGCCGATGTAGTATGCGACAAACTCGTTGGGCAGGGCGCCGTCGGCTACCGCCGCGGCGCACGTCGTCTCGGCCATATCGCCGTCCCCCCCTATGCGGATAGTGGTGTCCCGCACCTGCTCGAACTTTGGCACCTGGCGGAGCTTCTGGGGGTTGCAGAATACCTCGATCTCGGCCTGGTAGAACTCGCGCAGCCGCAGCAGGCTCTGCCGGGGGGATATCTCGTTGCGGAAGCTCTTTCCCACCTGGGCCACCCCCACCGGGAGCCTGCCCCGCATGGTCTTGAAGAGCCGGGGAAAGTCCACGAATATGGACTGGCAGGTCTCCGGCCTCAGGTACGCCTCCTCGCCCTCGGGGCCTATGCCCACCTGGAACATCATGTTGAACTTTTTGGCAGGACCCAGCGTCCCGCCGCACCGGCTGCACGATATGCCGTTGTCCGCGATGGCCACGTCGAACTCCGCTAGGTCGGCGGACTCGGGTATCGTGGCGCCGCATGCCTCCTGTATCATGCGGTCGGCCCGGAAGGTGGCGCCGCATGCAGCGCACCGGGTTATGGGGTCTGCGAAGCTGTCCAGGTGCCCGGATGCCTCGAACACGGATCTGGTCATTATCTGGGAGCCGTCTATCTCCATCATGCCGTCGCGGCGCACCAGCTCCCGCCTCCACAGCTCCAGGAACTTGCCCTTCATGCTCACGCCGTTGGGCCCGTACTCCCAGAATCCGGCCTGCGAGTCGCTGTACACCTCGCAGCTGGGAAAGTAAAAGCCCCTCTCCAGGGCCAGCTTCGCCACCCTGTCGTATTCCATTATGTGCGGCCTCCCTCCAGCAGCCCCCTAGCCGCCCGTATGTTGTCGGTGTCGATGCGCCGGTCGTCTATGGGGGTCTCCAGTATTGTGGGTATGTCCAGCCGGTCCATGGTGCGGACCACCCGGCCCAGGCCCTCGTACCCTATGCCGCCCAGCCCTATGTGGTAGTGGCGGTCCAGGTTGCAGCCCAGATCCCCCTTGGCGTCGTTCAGGTGGAGTATGCGGAGGCGGTCGTACCCTATGGTGTCGTCGAACTCACCCAGCGTATGGTCGGCGGCCTCGGCGGTCCTCATGTCGTACCCGGACACAAAGGCGTGGCAGGTGTCCAGGCAGACGCCGAACCGGCCGGCCGGCTCCAGGAGGTTCAGTATGTCGGCGAGCTGCCCAAAGCCGTACCCCACCGAGTTCTTCTGGCCGGCCGTGTTCTCCAGAAGTATGGTGACCTCTCCCCCCACCGAGGCGGCCTCCGTATATGCGGCGACCAGCCGCCTTAT
>JAGWAW010000012.1 GCA_021296165.1 Nitrosopumilaceae archaeon
TGCCATTTCATGGTGGATCGTGGCAGGCTCACACGCCGATCTTTTAAGCTACAGTGCCGCCAAAAGTTGGTCCTAGGTAGATCTGCCTAGACCCGGGCCGGAAGAGTACATTTCCATCTACTGGCTTATAGGTGTGGATTCCATCGTGTACTGTCTGGAAATTAGTATGCGCCGGTCGCGTGCCTGGGAGTGGCCCGACCGAAGATGCCAGACTTAGCGATGAACCAAAAGGCGTCATTCCTAGCGGAGTCTAAACCGCCCCCGCCGCTCATCTGTTTGTAGCATGCCACACCAAGTTCGAGTGACCCTCGTAGCGTACCATATTGCATCCAAGATCCTTTCTTGGATGACATGCCAGAGAGCAGGGTGGAGCGGCTCTGTTCGGCGTGCCACCGGCGTCTACATGAGCGGTAGGCGCCACCGCATGGCAGGATGCCTTTCGGCGCCACATCAATACAAAAATGGAAAAGCGGTTAGAACTTCGGTACCAGACTGAGCCGAGACCTTGCGGATACGGCCACTATGGACACGATGGCCACGGCTAGAATTAGCGCTGCCATGACACCGAACTCGGGTAGCGCCACGAAGGTGCCGATTATCTCTATCAACTCGGCTCCGCCTGGAAAGTCGATGACCAGCGTCCGTGCCTCGTCGGTGGTCTCGATCTCCATATACTCGACCTCCTCGCCGTCGACCAGTACGAAGAACGAGTCGTCGGCGCCATCTACCGTCTTGGAGTCTATCAGTGTCCGGGGCAGGGTGATGGTGATGGAGCCGTCACTCATGGATTCGATATCGATTGCCAGGGTATTGTACTGTGGATCCGTATACATGTCAAGTACGGTACCACCCACAATCGTGTGTGTCGGCTCAAACTCCGTTCCGTCCACGAATATGCCAGATGTGTCTATGGGTGTGTACATGAAGGTGGTTGTGGCAAGGCGGGGGGACTTGGCGTTCAGTGAATAGTTGGCTTCCACGGTGTAGATGCCGGCCTGCGTCATGTAGTTGCCTGTTGCTATCTCGAAGGTGAACGTGTTGTCCGGGCCCACTATGGGCTGGCCGATCTTGACGATGTTGCCGTTCGGCGCCGTCACTATGATGCTCATGCCGCCGCTGTGCTTAGCCAGAACTTGGCCGGATATCGTTATGACATCCCCCTCCACGTACGATTCCATGTCTGTCGTTACCGCTATCGGGGCCATTTGCTGGGCCAGAGCTGGCGCCGTGCCAGCACCTGCCAGTATTATGGCCGTCAGTGCAAATGTTGAAACAGTTCTCATTGGGGTATCGACCGCAGAAGTTTATTTAAAGGCGTTGACAAGTTTGCACATCCCAAAGCTCAAAAAAAATAAACAAGCCGCATGGGGCCGGCGTTCCAGCGGATCTCCGCAAGATGCTCATGCTGTGGACATCCGCCAAGTGTGGGACTCGTGCGGGCATGCCGGACACAGTGCCCTGCCGTTGGTGGTTTGCCTCCGTGCCGTGTCAGACCATGTGGATCATACCAAGCAGGCCGGTGAAAATCAGCAGATACTTGTGCTAAACCTAAAAACGTACGCTTGATGCCCTGCTACGTATATATTAGTGCAGCGGGGGAGCACATCCCGATTTGGGTATTCTGGAGGCGGTTGTATATGGCAGCTAAAAAGAAGGTGCTGGTACCAGATCACCTCTACGTGCCACGGCACGAGATAATCTCCAAGGACGAGGCCGAGGCGGTGCTCAAGAAATACAACTGTACTCCCACCGAGATGCCACTCATCTTCGTCACGGATCCTGCCATCGTGGGACTGGGCGTGCGGCCGGGGGATATGATCAGGATATATCGCCACAGCCCCACAGCAGGAGAGAGCATATACTACAGGTACGTGGTGGAAGTATGAATGACACATCAAAGTGGTGGCCCGTAATACGGGATGTCCTCAAGAGGGACGGGATAGCCCGGCAGCATCTCAACTCATTCAACGAGTTTCTGGAGAAGGAGCTGCAGGGCATGATAGACGACGTGGGGCAGGTGGAGATTGAGAACACCGAGTACCCATACCGTATACAGATGGGTCGTATAAGGCTGGAGAAGCCACGGATGATGGAGCTGGACGGTTCCATCACCCACATAACACCTGGCGAAGCCCGGCTCCGGAACGTCTCGTATGCCGCCCCCATAATGCTGGAGGCTAACGTGGTGGAGGAGGGCAAGGTACTGGAGGGCAAGTTCGTCCACATCGGGGATATGCCCATCATGGTAAAGTCCAACAAGTGCATTCTGTACAACCTCTCCCCGGAGAATCTTGTGGGCCAGGGAGAAGATGTCCTAGATCCGGGCGGCTACTTCATCATAAACGGTTCAGAGCGGGTCATAGTGGGCTTGGAGGATCTCTCGTACAACAAGATAATGGTGGACAAGGAGATGGCTAGCGGCAATCCGGTGTACAAGGCCAAGGTGTATTCCTCGGTGACCGGGTTCCGGGCCAAGCTGGAACTGATCATGAAGAACGACGGACTGATACTCTCCAAGATGCCCAGCACACCGGTGGACATACCCATAGTAATATTGATGAGGGCGCTGGGGCTGGAGTCAGATCAGGAGATCGCCGATACCGTCTCCATGGTGGATGACATACAGGATAAGCTGGAGACCTCCTTTGAGAAGGCCAGTGACGTCCAGACAGCCAAAGACGCCATCGTATACATCAGCAAGAGGATAGCGCCGGGGATGCTGGAAGAGTTCCAGATTAAGCGCGCCGAGACACTGCTGGACTGGAACCTCCTGCCGCACTTGGGCAAAAGTCCCGAGAACCGCCGGGAGAAGGCCCAGTTTCTGGGCGAGGCTACCTGCAAGCTGCTGGAGCTGAGGAACGGCTGGATAATCCCCGACGACAAAGATCACTACGGCAACAAGGTGATCAAGTTCGCCGGCCACCTCCTCTCGGAGATCTTCCGCACCTCGTTTAAGAATCTCATCCGGGATATGAAGTACCAGCTGGAGCGGTCGGGGCAGAAGCGGGGCATAAACGCAGTCGCCGCGGCTATCCGGCCGGGCATAATAACTGACAAACTGAACAACGCCATAGCCACCGGCAACTGGGGCCGAGGCCGTGTCGGTGTCACCCAGCTGCTGGACCGCACCAACTACCTCTCCACCATAAGCCACCTGCGACGCATACAGTCTCCCCTCAGCCGCACCCAGCCAAACTACGAGGCTCGGGATCTGCACTCTACACACTTTGGGCGCATATGCCCCAGTGAGACACCCGAGGGTTCCAACTGCGGCTTGGTCAAGAACTTGGCCCTCTCAGCCGTGATATCAGTGGGAGCCTCCGGCGCGGAGATAATCGAGAAGCTGTACGAGCTGGGCACCCTCCACTTCGATGAGGCTCGGGATCTGAGACGCGATGGTACTCGGGTCTTCGTGGACGGCAAGCTCATAGGTTACTACGGGGACGGCGAAGAACTGGCGGCCCAGCTGCGGGCTCTGCGCCGGGAGACCAAGATACACCACCACATCGGGGTGTCGTATCATCCTTCCGAGAATGACGGGGCGGCCAACCGCCTGTACGTGAACTGCAACGCCGGTCGGGTACTGCGCCCCCTTATACTGGTGAAAGACGGCAAGCCGCAGCTCGCGGACACCATGCTGGAGATGATCATGCAGGGCGCCCTGACTTGGCGGGATGCCATGAGCGGAGGGATGATAGAGTTGGTGGATGCCAACGAAGAGGAGAACTCCTACATAGCCATGGATCAGAAGGATCTGGAGGTGCAAGGCGAGTGGACGTACACGCACTTGGAGATATTCCCGCCCGCCATTCTGGGCGCGGGCGCCTCTACCATTCCGTATCCGGAACACAACCAGTCCCCACGGAATACGTATGGCTCGGCCATGGCCAAGCAGAGCTTGGGATTCTCCACGCCTATGATGAATACCAGCACGTATGTCCGCCAGCACGTAATGCTGTATCCACAGATCCCCATAGTGAACACCCGGGCTATGGAACTGCTGAAGCTGGAGGATAGGCCGGCGGGCCAAAACTGCGTGGTGGCCGTGCTGCCCTTTGACGGATACAACATAGAGGATGCTATAGTGATCAGCAAGGCCTCGGTCGACCGAGGACTTGGAAGGACATTCTTCTTCCGCATATACGATGCCGAGTCCAAGCAGTATCCGGGTGGCGAGCGGGACAGGTTTGAGGTTCCCAACGCTGACGACCGGTTACGGGGCTACAAGGGGGACCGGGCGTATGTTCTGCTGGAGGAGGATGGGGCCGTGGAGTCGGAATCCAGGGTGGAGGGAGGTAACATCCTGATCGGCAAGACCAGCCCGCCGCGGTACACCCAAGAGTTCCGGGAGGCCGAAACCATGGGGCTTGAGCGCCGGGACACGTCCATCGGAGTCCGGCCGTCAGAGAACGGCTTTGTAGACACGGTGGTGATGACCCAGTCCAGCGAGGGCGGCAAGATGTTCAAGATCCGGGTGCGAGACATGCGGGTGCCGGAGATCGGAGATAAGTTCGCGTCCAGGCACGGCCAGAAGGGTGTACTGGGCGTGCTGGCCAAGAGCGAGGATCTGCCGTATACGGTGGACGGGGTATCCCCAGACGTACTGATCAATCCCCACGCATTCCCATCCCGGATGACAGTGGGGATGTTCATGGAGTCCATATGCGGCAAGGCCGCCGCCCAACGGGGCAAGAAGTTTGACGGCTCGGCCTTTGTGGGGGAGAAGATGGAGGAGGTGCGTCAAGCCATGCGAGATGCCGGGTTCGACTACTCCGGAAAGGAGATCATGTATGACGGCCGCACCGGCAAGACATTCCCCGTAGAGGTCTTCATTGGGGTGGTGTACTACCAGAAACTACACCACATGGTGGCAGACAAGATACACGCCCGGGCGCGGGGGCAGGTACAGATGCTCACCAAGCAGCCCACCGAGGGCCGGGCGCGGGGCGGCGGCCTGAGGTTCGGCGAGATGGAACGCGACTGTCTCATAGCGTACGGCGCCTCCATGATACTCAAGGACCGCCTCTTGGACGAATCAGACAAGTCAGACATATTTGTGTGCGAGAGATGTGGGCTGGTGGCATACCAAGACATGAAGCAGAACCGGTACGTATGCCGGGTGTGCGGGGACAAGGCCCGAGTGTCGTCAGTGTCTGTCGCATATGCCTTCAAGCTACTACTTCAGGAGATGCAGAGCCTCAACGTGGCCCCTAGGCTGCAGATTCGGGAGAAGGTGTAACGCATGTCGGTGCAGACCATAAAATCCATAGACGGCATACGGTTCTCGGTCTGGTCACCCACCGAGATCCGCAAATACTCGGTGGCCGAGATTACCGCCCCGGAGACCTACAACGAAGAGGGCACCTCGGTGCACGGTGGGTTGATGGACGGACACTTGGGCGTGCTGGAACCCGGACAGACCTGCCTGACGTGCGGGAACACAACGGCCCGCTGCCCCGGGCATTTTGGCCACATCGAACTGGCCGAGCCGGTCATGCACATCGCATTCATAGACAACATACACAAGCTGCTTCAGTCGACCTGCCGCTCGTGCTCCCGACTCAAGGTCCCTCAGGAGACGCTGGATGACTTTTTGCGCATACGCAACAAGGAGGCCGCCTATGCTATTGTGTCGCGGAAACGCATCCCAGAGCAGATAATCGAGAAGGCCCGCAAGGCCAAGGACTGCCCCCACTGCGGCAAGAAGCAGTACGACCTCATCTTCACAAAGCCGACCACGTTCGTGGAGAAGGCCGAAGGCGAAGAGTACCGGCTGCAGCCCATAAACATACGCAACCGATTTTCCCAGATTATAGACGACGACCTGAAACTGCTGGGATATGACCCGGATACGGCCCGCCCGGAGTGGTTCATACTGCAGGCCCTACCGGTGCCCCCAGTAACGGTGCGTCCTTCCATAATACTTGAGACGGGCATCCGTTCCGAGGATGACCTCACCCACAAGATGGTGGACATAATCCGGGTAAATCAGCGGCTCAAGGAGAGCCGGGAGTCGGGTACGCCTCCCCTGATACTGCAGGACTTGGTGGATTTGCTCCAGTATCACTCCACCACATACTTTGACAACGAGGTGTCTGGTATTCCCCAGGCACACCACCGCTCCGGCCGCCCACTCAAGACGCTTACCCAGCGGCTCAAGGGCAAGGAGGGCCGGTTCCGGGGATCCCTCTCTGGAAAGAGGGTGGACTTTTCCAGCCGCACGGTGATATCCCCAGATCCCAACCTGGACCTCTCGGAGGTGGGCGTGCCCAAGTCGGTGGCCGTCAAGCTCACCATCCCCGAGATCGTCACCGAATGGAACGTTGAGGACATCAAGCGGCTGGTGATAAACGGCCCCAACACGTACCCTGGCGTGAACTACATCATGAGGCCCGACGGCGTAAAAATACGGCTGGACTTTGTCGAGGACCGCGCCGCCATAGCCGAGAGCTTGGAGGTGGGCTTTCTGGTGGAGCGGCACCTGACCGACGGGGACATAGTGATGTTCAACCGGCAGCCGTCACTCCACCAGATGTCAATAATGGCTCACTATGTCAAGGTGCTTCCGGGCAGGACATTCCGCCTGCACCCGTCAGTCTGCCCACCCTACAACGCCGACTTTGACGGTGACGAGATGAACCTGCACGTGCCGCAGAGCGAGGAGGCTCGGGCCGAAGCCATCCTGCTTATGCGGGTTCAGGACCAGCTCATATCCCCACGGTATGGCGGCCCTATCATAGGTGGCCTGCGGGACTTTGTGACCGGCGCGTACCTGCTGACCAAGGACGATACCCTGTTGGAGAGGCACGACTTTGCCAACCTGGCCATGCTGGGCGGCTATTCGGGCAGCATGCCGGCGCCGGCCGCCACCGGGCCCCGCGGTCCCGCCTATACCGGCAAGCAGCTCTTCTCGCTGTTCCTGCCCGACGACTTCAACTACACCATGACCTCCAAGTGGTCCAAGGGGACAAGCGGCAAAGAGAAGGACATTGTGATCAAGAACGGCCATCTGATGGAGGGGGTGATAGACAAGTCCGCCATAGGCGCCGAGGAGCCCGAAAGCGTCCTGCACCGGCTGGCCAAGGACTACGACAACGAGACGGCCAAGAAGTTCCTCAACTCCATACTGATTATCGTAAAGCAGTTCATCACCCACTACGGGTTCAGTTACGGGTACGGCGACCTGGTGATCCCCCAGGAGAAGCGTAGGGGAATACTGAACGACATAGAAAAGTCGTACGGAGATGTGTCCTCCCTGATACTGGACAAGAAGCAGGGACGGTTCAGGGTCAGCCGGGGGATGTCCGAAGACGAGTCGCTGGAGGCGCAGATCGTAAACGTGCTGTCCAGGGCCCGGGATCAATCCGGAACGGCTGCAGACCGGGCCATGGCCGAGACCAACCCGGCCCGCATCATGGCCACCACCGGGGCTAGGGGCTCATCTCTGAACATAGGCCAGATGGCCGGGGCTCTGGGCCAGCAGTCCCGTCGGGGCCACCGCCTCGCCGTGGGCTACAGCAACCGCGCCCTGCCACACTTTCTTGAGAAGGACGAGAACCCCGATGCACACGGTTTCGTAAAGGCCAACTACCGCGACGGGCTCTCGACGCTGGAGTTCTTCTTCCACGCCATGGGTGGCCGGGAAGGGCTGGTAGACACGGCCGTCCGCACGCAGCAGAGCGGCTATATGCAGAGGCGGCTCATCAACGCCTTGGAGCATATCCGGCTGGAGTACGACGGGACCGTGCGGGACCCCCACGGGCACATAATCCAGTTCCTGTACGGAGAGGACGGCATCGATGTGGCAAAGAGCGACCACGGCGAGGCATTCAACATAGAACGCAAGATAGAGTCACAGAAGATGGTGGACTCGGGCGAGCCGGCCGCCGAGCCACAGATATCAGAGATACTGGACAAGTACACCGGAACGTTCAATCCTCGTCTGAAGGATTCAGTCTGCCAAGCAATGCTGGCCTCAGACCTCTCCAAGACGGGCACCGAGCGCGTCTGCCGCCAGGTGCTGGATCTGTACAACCGTGCCAAGGTAGAACCCGGGCAGGCGGTGGGAATAGTGACGGCCCAGTCCATTGGCGAGCCGGGAACGCAGATGACACTCCGCACATTCCACTTTGCCGGAATACAGGAGCGCAACGTCACTCTGGGCCTGCCCCGACTGATTGAGCTGGTGGACGCCCGCAAGAAACCCGACACACCCACCATGGACATATACTTGGACAAGGAGATGTCCGTCTCCAAGGAGAAGGCCATAGACGTTGCCAACAACGTCCGGCAGACCAAGATATCGCATCTGGTGATGGACAGCGAGACCGACTACTCCTCGTGGATTCGTCTCTCCTTCAGGGAGTCCCGCCTGAGGGAGAGGGTTGTGACCGTTGAGGACGTGGCCGCGGCGCTCTCGTCCAACAAGAAGTTCAAGACCGAGATAGGCGAGATGCAGCTGCTGCTCCGGCTGGTGGCAGAGACAGACTCCTCGTCGGTGATTACGATCCGCAACAAGGTCCTCAACACCACCGTCAAGGGGGTTCCAGACGTGGCACGGGTCACCGTGGTGCAGCAGGGCGGCCAGTGGAGCATCCAGACAACCGGTTCCAACCTCTCCAAGATACTGGAGGTACCGGGCATAGACAAGAAGAACGTCCGCACCAACAACGTATTCGAGATAGCCGAGACGCTGGGAATAGAGGCGGCCCGCAACTCGCTCATACGGGAGCTCACAACCACACTGGAGGATCAGGGACTGGAGGTCGACGTGCGGTACATTATGCTGGTGTCCGACCTTATGTGCTCCCGGGGCCACATGCAGCAGATCGGCCGGCACGGGGTGGCCGGCACCAAGGACAGCGTGCTGGCCCGAGCGGCTTTTGAGATCACAGTCCCCACCATAGCGCACGCCGCCTTGGCCGGGGAAACTGAGCGGCTCAAGGGCGTAACCGAGAACGTCATAGTGGGCAGCAACATCCCCATAGGCAGCGGCACGGTGGATCTGTACATGCAGTCCAGCAAGAAGCGCGACCATTCGGAATAATACATAAATAACACGGGAGGGGTGGTTTGGTTATGATGAGTATGCGACGCTCAACTATTGCAGCAGCGCTAGCGGCCGTGCTGGCGCTGGGCGCCGTGTCCGCTCCAACAAATGCCTGGGCGGAGGCGTTCATGCCTCCCGAGGGCATGGAGCTCGTTGCGGTTGCCGAGGAGGATTCACCGATAGTCTCCATATCCGGCCATACCATACGCAGCGAGGATGTGATATTCCGAATCCTGTCCCCCTCCAACAATCTGGTGAAGGTGGATCAGGTTACCCCTGCCGAGGATGGCACGTTTGCTACCTCGATAGACATCAGCGCCCTGACCGAGAACGGGCTCTACACAATAGAGGCCCGCCAGGGCGTGGCAGACCTGTACAACCTTGAGGTTCAGGTGAACGTCATGGATGGCGCGGTTCTGGACACGCTGGCTGTGGCGTCAAACTTTGAGAGGGCCGTAAACTTGGTGGGAACCGAGCTCTTCAGCGGTGGCGAGATCATTCTCCTTGCTGATGCCATGGAAGGGTCCGATACAATTACCATCAACGGCCAGACTGATATCACCAACATGGATGTCACAATCAAGATCATGGCTCCCAACGGCAACGTAATATCCACGGATCAGGTTCAGGTAGATATCGAGGGCCTCTTCTCTCAAGAGATTATGGTTGGCGGCCCACTCTGGTCGCAGGACGGCGAATACACGGTGACCGCCCATCAAGGAGGGTATGAAACATCGGTGACGGTGGGCATTCAGGACGGCTTGGTGGTTCCAGAGTTTGGTGTCATGGCGGCGCTGATTCTGGCCTTGGCCATCGTGTCCATAGTGGCAGTATCGGCGAGATCCCGGCTGAGTCTGGTGCCGAGGTTCTAATTTTTTAATTCTTCATTTGTTAGTAACCTGTCAGGTCCACCCGCCGATTGTGCGTGAATGAGCAGAGTACCGCATAGTGCGGATCCAAGTGTTTATAGGATCTCCGAAAAACTGGATCGGCATGAGCGGGCAGTCCAATGAGATCCTGACCCTGAGGCGGGAGGTCGCCAAGCTGCACGGCGAGAAAGACCGGGCGGGCGCGGACTGCGCCGCCCTTGCCGCCAAGGTCGCCAAAATGACCGCATCCATGGAGGGTCTCAACGACGCCATCGCCAAGAAGGATGCCCGCATTGCCAGCCTGGAGCACCAGCTGTCGCTGCACACAGGCGCCAACGTCCCCTCCGGAAAGGATCCGACGGGACACGAGAACACCAAACAGTTCCTCAAGGAGGCCGATGCCTACGAGGCGGCCAAAGAGAATGGCAGGGAGCCACCGGCGAGCATACCGGCAAGGCCATGCGGAGGGCGGCCGGGGCATCCGGGCAGGCCCCACAGCGTCAAGCCCAGCCACGCCGTGTAGTACAAGGCCGGGATGTGCGCCTCGTGCGGCAGGACGGACCTGGAATTGCTGAACCGCATCAACAAGCCGGTGGTGGATCCCGGGGAAGGCGGGGGGCAAAAGGAGGCGTACACGGCCAGCGTCATATTTGGGCGGTGGGGAGCATGCGGTGCCCTGACGGATCCGGCGCCCCACCTGGTGTGGGGCTCCTAGACGGGTCCCAAGGCGCGCGCCATCACCATACAGTACAAGAGCAACCCGCTGGGGCGCACAGGCATAGTGGGCAACCTTGACGCCCTCCGCAACTTTGCCACGTCGGCAGGCGCCGCATCCAACCCCGTTACCGCCCAGGCCAAAAGTCTGGAGGGCGGGGTGCTTCCCGACTCGGCGGCCGCCTTCGTGAAGGCAAGGATGGATGCAGCCGGCCCAGGGGCCGAGCCCCCCGCCGTCATGGCGTGCGCGGGAGGTGCCGAACCCGCCGAACCCGCCCCGGCCACAGAGACGCCCGCGCCCGCCGCATCCAGGGATCCGGTGGCGACGCTGGCATGCGCGGAGGCGCCGGCGCGGCGCAAGACCGGGAGGGGGATGAAGAACGAGGCCCGCCTCGTCCCGTACTGCCAAACCCTGCAGGGGGTCACCGACCGGTACACCCCATGTAACACCGCCGCATAGCCGGGATCCCACCCACTGTCGTTTCATGGAATGGTGCCGCAGGTGGTGTACCATGGCCACATGCCCGGGGGCCGACGAGTCCAAGGTTATAGTGGCGGGGGCGTGGTGCCATTCCATAGTGCCGGAGTGTGCGAGGGTCGTGATCATATCCGTGCGGCCACGCAAGAACACCAGAACCATAAACTGGCTGTTCGGCGGCATGGGGGGGGGGCGCATCGTGCACTACCGCATCTGGATATACAGCGGCTTTGCCGGGGCGCATCAGGAGTGCCGGGTGCACCCCATCGGGGCGTTCCTGTGGATGGCCAGGAAGCACGGCGTGGGATCACCGGAGTACGACCGGTACATGGTGATCAGGGCGCTGTACAAGCGGGCAAGGGGCCTGGCCGCCCGCATCGCCGATATGCTGGGCGTGCCGTCCAACGCCGCCGAGACGGTATCCTGCCAGGACCCCCTCCAAAAGGCGTGGGGGCAGTTCGGGCCCGAGTACGACTCCACAATGAAGGGAATGCCGGCCCTCCTGCATGACCTGAAGGGCCAGGCTCCGGCCAAATACCTGGAGGGGATCATCCCCCGCTCCATGACGTTCGTGCGGCGTCCCGGCACGCCGGGGCACAGCAACGGGTCCGAGCGGATCGTACGGTGGTTCGTGGCGCGGTCCCGGCACGTCTTCTGCGCCCTACCCAACTGGCGGGCCGCCCGCAACTTTGGAATGGTACAGACGTTCGCGGCCACGTGCCGCAGGAACGGAACCCCGCCGTACCATGCGGTGCTGGCCAGGGGCCGCGACCCCGAATGGGACATGTCCACGTCGTGCGCGTCCCCACCCATACTCCCGCACACGGCATGAGGGGCGCCGGCCCCGTGCCCGAACGGCACCCCTGCCCCGGAGGGGCTTCCCGGGCCCTCGCCGCCCGTGTCCGCAGAATGCACAGCGCAAGACGGCCCGCGCACGGACTTGGGGCCCGGAAATGGCGCAGGCGTGCGACATCCGGGTCCAGGCAATGCCTCAAGACCATGCCTGCGTGTCATGAAAATTGGGGAGTATCGTACCCAAGTGCGCGCCGTACTAATTTGAATAAAGATCATAGAGGTGGACCTGACCGGTTACATTTGTTACGTATATCCATTTCAAGTATACATAAATAGAGACGCTCCATCGCTGGATACAACATGAATACTTGTACGACATATTCACTCTTTGCAGCAGTGGTGGCTACGGCCCTGCTGGGTTCCGGTTCTGCCTTTGCGCAACTCAACCCCGCCTGCCCCAACTGTGAAGGGGATCCGTTGGAGATGGCCGAGGAGGCGGTTCTGAATGCCGTACCTCTGTCGGTGTGGCTGGATCAGTCCACCTACAGTGCAGGCGATGTCATAACGATTACCGGCCACGTGGCCCACATTGCCGCCGACGTGCCCGTCACCATCAAGATACACACCCCCAGCGGCAACATCGCATGGATAAACCAACTGACGCTGGACGAGAACAACGAGTTTGAGGTGCAGGTCGCATCTGAGTCGTGGTCCGAGGTGGGCATATACCAGGTCTTGGCGCAGTACGGCCACCCCTCCAGAGACAACAAAGCCCAGTTTATGCTGACCAGCGCCCCCTCCGCAATGGAGATCGCCGGCTGCGGCATGTCCATGGTCGCAGTGGAGGATGCCTGCCTGGAGTATGAGATCGAGGGGGGTATGGTCACCGGGGCTACGGTAAACCAGGGTGACACATCCCTAACGTTGCATATCACATCTGATGACAACGGAAATCTCTACGTGACGTTCCCCGTCGAGGTACTGGAGGAGGTGCTTCTGGTGCTGGTGGACGGCGAGGAGTCTAACGACGTCATGATTGAAGGCCAGTCGGTGCATGTCTACTTCCCGGCGGGTGCTGAGTCCGTAGAGTTCTTTGCAGCCAAGGTGATTCCCGAGTTCGGCGCCGTTGCGGCCGTGGTACTGGCCGTCGCGCTGGTGTCCATAGTAGTAGCGACGAGATCCCGACTGGGTCTGGTCCCACGGATATAGATAATTTTCTGCCACTTTTTCAGTTCCGTGCTGGGTGCCGGGCCGCTATACCTGATTACGAGGGTTGCAGCCAACGCTCAGAGCAATCTTATAATAATTACGAGGTGGAAGGTTGCCCATGAACGCGCTGTGCTTGGCCATGATGGCTGCGCCGGCCTTGGTGGCTGCGTTGGCACTGCCTGCCGTGGCTCAGGAGAACCCCATCATGCTGAGTACGGACCGGAACTCGTACATGCTGGGGGATGACGTGGTGGTGTGGGGGAGCGTCTCCACCGTGCTGCCCGGAGAGCAGATGCAGATGAAGGTACTGTACGGGGACGATGTGATTATGGTAGATCAGTTTGAGGTGGCTGCCGACGGCAGCTTTGCCCGCCGGGTAAGCTCCGGGGGCTCGAACTGGGATAATAGCGGCTCGTACGTAGTGCGGGTGTGGTACGGCTCAGACAACATAAGCCGGGAGTTCGAGTATGTGGCCGAGGATGCTGGTGCTCCCACCGGGCAGATCGAGGTGGCCGACGGGCGGGGAGGTACCTTCGATTTGGAGTATGCCATACGCGGAGGGACGGTGGACCGGATGGTGGTGGACTATGACAACCTGGCAATTCTGGTGGAGATGGAGTCGGACCGCGGGGGCGACCTGCTGCTGGACCTGCCCCGCCGATACATAAACGCAACCGACGCGGGGGGTGATGCCGAGTTCATAGTACTTGCCGACGACCAGCCCATCCAGTATGTGGAGCGCGATGTGTCATCTGACATGCGCCGCATCTGGGTTGCCTTTCCCTCGGGGACCACCGAGATACTGGTGATAGGAACCGAGGTGGTGCCCGAGTTCGGCGCGGCGGCCGTCCTGCTGCTGGCCGTGGGCGGCGTGGTGGCGGCATCCAGGTTCAGAACCCGTATCTTTCCCTGAGCGGGGAGACGGCCCTCAGCTCCGAGACTATGTGCGGCATGGCTTCGGCCACCTTCCCGACCTCCTCGGAGGTGTTCTGCGGCCCCAGGGTTAGCCGGAGCGAGCTGGATATGGTCTCGGCGGGTAGGTTCATGGCCCGGAGCACGTGGGACTCCTTTTGCGTGTGGACGGAGCAGGCCGAACCGGTGGAGGCGGCTATTCCGTTCTCGTCCAGCTTGATTATCAGGTCCTCGCCGTTGACCCCCAGAAAGGCCAGATGAGCATTGCCAGGCAGCCTGGACGTGGGGTGGCCATTCAGCCCCGAGTGGGGTATCTCCAGCAGGCGCGAGACCAGTTGGTCGCGGAGGGACGAGACGTATGGTATGTTTCTGGACATCTCGGCGCGGGCCAGCCTGCACGCCTCCCCAAACCCAACTATGCCGGCGACATTCTCGGTGCCGGACCGCATTCCGGATTCTTGGCCGCCCCCCAGCACCAGCGGCTCCATCTCGGTGCCGGACCGGACGTACAGCGCCCCGACGCCCATGGGGCCGCCGATTTTGTGGGCGGAGACAGAGGCCATGTCGACTCCCCAAGACTTGACGTCCACGGGGATCTTGCCGGCGGCCTGGACCATGTCCGTATGGAATACGGCGCCATGCCGCCGGCACACCCCGGCCAGTGCGCGTACGTCCTGTATGGTGCCCACCTCGTTGTTGGCCGTCATTATGCTCACCAAGGCGGCCGGCTCGGAGAGCGACTCGTCCAGGGTTTCCGGGGGAATGGTGCCGGTGCTGTCCGGCTCTAGGTATGTGACGGGGCGCGCCCCCTGCGCGCGGCACGGCTCCAGTACCGACTCGTGCTCTATGCTGGTGGTTACGAGGCGGCCGCCTGAGACGCCCCGCAGGGCCGTGTTGTTGGCCTCCGTACCGCCGGAGGTGAACAGTATTTCGGACGGGTCGGCGTTCAGGAGTGCCGCCACGTGCCTGCGCGCTCCCTCTACCCCCCTGCGAGCCGACCTGCCGTCGCGATGTATGGATGAGGGATTGCCCACGCTCCTCATGTACGGGAGCATGGTCTCCAGCACCTCGGGGCGCAGCGGACTGGATGCAGCGTTGTCCATGTATATCATGTGTTGGCGCCCCCTGCGGCGTATCCGGACGGGTTTATCTCGGTCCTCCGGAACCCCAGGGCGAGCAGCCTGGGGGCTATGCTCCGTATCTCCCTCTCCAGCGCGGGTATTGCCCCCCTGGAGACCTCTATGCGCGCCACGCCGTCTATGTCCCGGACGCGGACGGGGCCGTCGGGTACGGCTTGGCGCACGTACCTCTCCCCCATCTCGATGCGGGCCAGCAGCTGGGCAGTCACCCGCCTTCCCCAGGGTATGCGGGACGCCAGGCACGAGTTGGACGGACGGTTGTGCACCGACAGGCCCGCCTCGCGCGCCATCTCCCGGACGCGGAACTTGGACACGCCAATCTCCAGCAGGGGGCTCCTGATCCCGTATCTGTGCATAGCCGCTATGCCGGGCCTGTACTCGGACACGTCATCAGAGTTGGTGCCGTCAACCACGGTGCGGTACCCGGCTTCGGCGGCCAAGGAGAGCAGCCTCTCACCCAGCTGCGTGCGGCAGTGATAGCAGCGGTCACTGTCGTTGCGGGCGAACTTTTCGTCGTCCAGCTCGTCGTATTCTATAATGTGGTGCCGCATGCCAATCTGGGCCGCCACCGACTTGGCAGACTCCATCTCCTCCCTGGCCAGGGTCCTGTAGTCGGCCGTCACCGCCGCCGATGGGACGCCGGACGTATGAGCTGCGTATGCTACCAGGGCGCTGTCCACCCCGCCGGAGAGCGCCACCAAGACGGGGCCGGTGTCGGCGAACCACCCCCGCAGGTCACTTATGGTCTTCAATCCGTCTCCTGACCAGCCGCTCCACCCGCAGGGGGCCCATGCCGGATCCCGCTGACGCCTCGGCTATGTCGTCGTACTCTATCTTAAAGTCCGTCTCTCCCATGTGCGTGCGTACCTTGTAGCGGAACACATACTCGGCGCCGTTTATGTCCGCCGTGATGCGGCGCACCTCCCGGGGCAATACCACCCTGTCGGTGGGGGTAACGCGAACGCCCAAGGTACCGGTCTGGCGCATTATGGCGCGTATCATCGAGTCGGCCGCGTCGGGCGGGCACAGCACCGCGAGGAGGTGGGATGCCCTTCCCTTCTTGCCTATGCCTGGGTATGCCGCGACGTCCAGCGCCCCGGCCTTCATGATCTCGGATATGGCCCCGCCGATGGTCTCTCCGGTGGCGTCGTCTATGTTGGTCTCCAATACGTATATGGTCTCCGTACCGGCACCGGTGGGACCCTGCGCCAGTACCAGCACATTGGCCGCCCCGGCATGATCCCGGGATCCGGCGCCGTATCCGGTACGTTCCGCCACCATCTGGGGATAGAACGGCCGCGATGCGGCCCGCAGACCCGCCAGCATGCATGCGCCGGTGGGGGTGGCCGTCTCGGCGTCTATGCCGCCGCCGACCATGGCAAGCCCGGCGTCCTTCAGTATCTCCAAGACGGCGGGGGCGGGGTTGGGCGAGGTGCCGTGCGAGAAGGTCACCGAGCCGCCGCCGACGTTGACGGGCATTGTAACTATCTGGTCGTCCAAGGCCCCGATCTGATCCAGGGCGGTGGCGGTACCGACTATGTCTACCAGCGTGTCGGCGGAGGCGGCCTCGTGCAGCCGTATAGAGTCGCGGGGGGCGCCGTGTATGCGCGACTCGGCCGATACCAGCGATTCTATGCTGCGCCGGGCAAACGCTGCGGCCTTTTCTGAGAGTCCCAAGTGTGACGCCGAGTCGCATATGGCGCGTACCATATCGGCCGCCGGCCTGGATGGAGGATCCCGCGTCTCCAGCTCCAGTCGGGTACACCTTACGCCGCTCCGGTACCCGGTACGAAAGCTCATGCTGTCCACGGCCGAGCCGTCCAGATACCTGATGCACTCTGTGACGCCGTCGGATATGGCGCCGCCGTCGGCGCCCATGTCCACCAGGGCGGCCAGCATCATGTCGCCGGATATGCCGGCGCCCCGTGGATCCACCACCAGTACCATGGTTCTGGCGCGGCTGGCAAATTCATATAAGTTCTGCAATGGAACCTGCGGGAATTGTATCGCCGAATCCATAAGACTTCATAACCATTCTGCGGCATTATATCAGTTAAATAACCGTACCCCCAGTGCACCACATGGATATACGGCCGCCGCACGACAGGCCGAGATCCGAATGTCGGGTCGCTTGAAGGCGACCGCGGGGGAGGAATGACATGCTATGGCACTGCCCGCGTACATTGCAGTCGTCTTGGATCTAGCATGGGGTAGTGAATTATTATGAGCGTGAGTGCAGTCCCTGTTCTGCGTCGTCCTTGTGGCGGTTCAGGTTTAACCGCACTCCGCATCTGATCCGAAGCCGGCGCGCGGGCTGGCCAAGCGCGAATCCGGCTTGACCTGAATCGCTACCTCATCGTCACGTACACACTCAACCCCCCCTCCACAACCAGCCTAAGATGACTGGGTGCTTGACAACAGGCACGATCATATATGGGCGC
>JAGWAW010000145.1 GCA_021296165.1 Nitrosopumilaceae archaeon
GCCGCATAGCCGGGCAGGACGGCCATCCGGCGGCCTGTCGCGGCGTGCTTTGTGACCGCCAACCGGCAGAATGCTAGCAAGAGCGGCCCCAAACTGCCCGATCAGTTACCCCCAACATTTGGAATATGAGCGCCACTTAATTCGTGCGGACCTTGGCTTCATGCTACTGAGCGCGGGGCAGGCAGCGCGGATTTGACGCTCCGTATGGCGTGGGTGCTTCGGGACTTTTCGGTCTGCAGGTGGACTGCGCCCACCTGTCCCGCCGGCAAGGCTCAGTCACCGCCGGCTGGCTTCATCTTGCCGAGCTCTGCCAGGCACATCTTGAAGATCTTGGCATCATCCAGCAGTATGCACGGGACATCCACCGCCCAGCAATCCCGGCCGCACCGCGTGTCCCGTGTGACCAGTATCATGCCGTTCTCCCGGGCATAGCCGATCATGGAGTTGTCGTCGTTTAGGCCGTGCTCGCCCTTTATCTTCTTCATGCTGTGCGCGTCGTACCCCATATGCCGTAGTTTGAGGTCCCAGCCGTCGAGCATCTCGTCTACTAGAACCTTCATCCACCAAACGATATCGCCCTTCTATTTTTTTCAAGCGGCGGGCTGCCGTCCCCGGCTCGGCTCCCTGGCATGCGGCCCCAGACGGCCGTCCGGACCCCAGAACCCCGGCGCCGCTACTCGTCGGGGGTGATCCTCTGCACCAGCGAGTCGGGCAGCGGCATCTCCAGCAGGTCGCCCATGCGGAGCCGCTTCAGCCCGGCGGCCACGTCCCGGGCCTGCTGGTCGCTGCCATCCAGACCCAGTATGGACATCAGGTGCCCGGCCCCCGTCTTTCCGGAGAGCTCTCCGAAGACGATGGTGCGCCGGTTGCCCACCACGTCGGGGGGGACCGGCTCGTAGGCGGCAGGGTTCCTCAGTATGGCCGCTAGGTGGGTGCCGGCCTTGTGCTTGTACGCCGAGGAGCCCACCACCGGCTTGGACTCGGGTATGGGTATCCCGGTGTACATCTCTATATGCTTGGAGAGGTCGCGCAGCTGGTACAGCTTGAGGCGGTTGGGGGACTTGTACAGCCGGGCTATGACCACGGCTGCCTCGGCCAGGGACGGTATCCCGGTGCGCTCTCCTATGCCGTCTATCGTGGTGTGTATCTGGTCGGCGCCCGCGTCCACCCCCGCCAGGGAGTTGGCCAGCGCCAGGCCCATGTCGTTGTGGGTGTGCACGTCCAGGGGGGTGTCCACCGTATCCCGTACCATCCCCACGAACCTGGCCATGCCCGCAGGCCTCATCACGCCCACCGTGTCCGGCAGCGATATGCGGTCGACACCCGCGTCGCGTATGGCCACACACATCTTCCGGACGAACTCCGGATCCGCCCGGGATCCGTCCTCCAGCGTGAACCGCACCTTGAGGCCGTGGGACTTGGCGTACTGCACCGTGTCCACGGCCCTCTCCATGGCCTCGTCGCGCGTTATGCGAAGCTTGTCGGCCATGTGCACCTCGGATATTCCCAGATAGGCGGCGCACCACTTCGCCCCGCAGTCTATGGACACGTCGACGTCCTGGCGCAGGGCCCGGCCGTGCGAGACTATGTCGGCCTCCAGGCCCAGCCCTATTATGGTCCGAGTGGCCTCGCGGTGGTCCGGGGAGACCACTGGCGATATCTCGATCTGGTCCACCCCGAAGCTGTCCAGCTCCCAGGCTATCTGTATCCGCTGCTTGTTGGTGAACGAGACGCCCGGGTGCTGCTCGCCCTCGCGCAGGGTGCTGTCCAGAATCCGTATCTTTTGCGCCGGCTGGCCGTTGTGAGCCTCGGCGTGTATGTTGGGGTCCATGCCGCCCCGCAAACCAGCCGTACCGTATATAAGCGCAAATGAGGGCGGCGCCAGCGTAGCTTTTTGTAAGGGGGATGTGGGTTTGGCGGTATGGGCGCAATGTGGGTGGAGAAGTACAGGCCCACCGTGCTGGATGATATAGTGGGGCAGAAGGACACGGTGGGCAGTATAGCCCGCCTTTTGGACAACGTGGCGCAGATACCACACCTGCTCTTCTCCGGATCCGCCGGGGTGGGCAAGACCACCGCGGCGCTCTGCATAGCGCGGCAGGTGCTGGGGGACCACCGCTCCGACTACACCTTGGAGCTGAACGCCTCCGACGAGCGGGGCATAGACATGGTCCGCGAGAAGGTCAAAAAGTTCTCCCGGTTCGCCGGGATGGGGGAGATACCCTTCAAGATAATAATACTGGACGAGGCCGACGAGATGACCTCCGGGGCGCAGACGGCCCTGCGGCGCATAATAGAGGACGCCGCCGGGCACTGCCGGTTCATCATAATAGCCAACAACGTCTCCAAGATCATAGCCCCCATACAGTCGCGGTGCGCCGTGTTCAGGTTCGCTGCGGTCTCCGAGGCCGAAGCGGTGGCCCGGCTGGCCGATATAGCCGAGGCCGAGGGCGTCGAGGCCGAGGCGGGGGCCCTGAACGCCATATACGAGTACGCGGAGGGGGACATGCGCCACTCCATAAACATGATGCAGGCGTCGGTCTCTGACGGCCGCATAACCAAGTCGACGGTAGAGGCCGCCGCCGGACTGGCCAGGACCTCGGAGGTGGAGGGCGTGCTGCGTGCAGCCCTGGACGGCGACTTCCGAAACGCCCGCAACAAGATGGTGGAACTGATAAAGGTGTACGGGATGTCCGAGTCGGACTTTCTAAAGCATGTAACCTCGGCTGCATTCGGACTGGAGCGGCCGGACACGTCTCGGATCATGACCATAATAGCCGAGTACGACTACCGCATACTGTCGGGGGCCAACCCCGAGATACAGCTCTCTGCCATGCTCGCCCAACTGGGCGCCAAGGGGTAGGGCAGTCCGGCCAAGGCTGCACGCCTGACGCCTCGCGCGTTCGCAGCGCTGAATAGGGGGAGGCTTGATTGTCGCCGCATGGGGCTCGCAGGCCAGTCCGTCGATGACATGCTTTGCGGTCTTCTGGATGCGTACAACGAGTCCCTGAAGGACGACCCCAACGACGTGGTGGCGTGCCTGTACAAGGGAATGACCCTGAACAAGATGAGCCGGTACGACGAGGGCTTTGCATGCCTGGACAGGGCCGTGGAGATCGCCCCGGCCGACGCGAAAGGGCTCGCCCGCGAGGTGGCGTATGCGAGCAAGGGCATGTCCATGAACCGCATGCGCCGGTACGCGAATGCGGTCTCATACTACGAGAAGGCCCTAAAGCTTAACCCCGCCCGCGGCATCACGTACCTCTTCATGGGCAACGTGCTGGACAACATGGAGAGGTCCGAGGAGTCCATACGATACTTTGACGATTCCATACGGCTGGGGTGCAGGCTCCCCGACGTGTACTACGGCAAGGCCCATGCCCTGAACAACTGCAAAAGGCCCCTCCAGGCCCTGGAATGCCTGAAGGATCTTTTGGGCATGTACCCCGACTATGCAAACGGCCACTACGAGATGGCTACGTCCTACACGGGAGAATATTCACAATCGACAAAAACCCCCGCAGCCAACCAGAATGTTTTAATGTTACACGTATGATACGGTCCCCATG
>JAGWAW010000146.1 GCA_021296165.1 Nitrosopumilaceae archaeon
TGGCTGTACGGTAGTTTTGAAGCATTAATAGCTAGTTTAGATCAGATCCTGATCACGAACTTACTCATTCCGGTATAGCGGCTTGTGATCCGGTGGCTAGTATGGTACAGTGTTTCAGCTGGGCTCCGTCTATCAAAAATTTGATGGCTTTTTGCCAGTCATCTACCGAAGTTATCTCGTCCAGAAACAGGTATGTCCTCTCCTTCACATTCCTGTAGGCCGCGCTCATCTCCAGATATCGGCTTATTATGTCGGCCACATTCTTGGGCGTGCCTGCAAGATCAAACGAATAATAGAATATGTTCCACGAATTTACATTCCTTTTCAGAAAGTCCCTGATTTGTAGTTTGATCATTGTGGTCTTGCCCACCTGTCGAGACCCCCTCATCGTGTACACCACCGTATTATCAGGCTCAAAGTCATACTCTATCTGGTGCCGCAATTTAGGATCATACTTGATCTTGGCCGCTTCACATGCCTTGATCTTTTCATCAGCATCTATGAGCTCGGCCGACCACCACCACGGATTGGCCCGCCGAAGTGTGGGTGTGTTTATCATGAATAACCATAGTGAGTGGTTCTTTAAATATATTTAGTAAAATTATATGGGGTTCTTTATATATGATTCAAAATCATATATGATTCAAAATCAGCCGTGAGGTTCTTTATATATGATTCAAAATCAGCCGTGAGGTTCTTTATATATGATTCAAAATCAGCCGTGGGGTTCTATGATTCAAGGGTCAAGAGTATGCCGGCGGGTGCATGCTGTCCTAAACAAGATCGCTCTAATCTCAAAGGCTATCGCGGGGCTGCACGAAGAACGCCTGCCGATCAGCGCCTATCCGCTAGGCGCCTATCTACTAGAGTCCACGCCGTTCCCCGCTCCGGCCAGTGTGCGGGCCCGCTCCGCAGATATGTTGCCCTCTTTGGCCATCTCCCCGGCTATCCGCTCTATCATATCGGGCGGCACGCCGGCGGCGGCTGCCACGTTCCGGGCGTGCAGCCTCATGTGTCCCCTCTGTATGCCGACGGTCGCCAGCGCCCGCATTGCCCCAAAGTTCTGCGCCAAGCCGGCGGCGGCCATCACCCCGGCCAGCTCCCCGGCGCTGCTCACCCCCAGCATGTCCAGGCACGCCCGGGCGGTGGGGTGCACCCGCACCACCCCGCCCACTATTCCCACGGACATGGGAACCTCCATGGAGCCGACCAAGTCCCCCGCCTCGTTTTTGGACCATGTGGTCAAGGAGCGGTACCGGCCAGATCGGGCCGCCCAGGCGTGGGCCGCCGCGTCTATGGCCCGGGAGTCCTGCCCGGTGGCGTTGGCCACCGCCATTATCCCGTTCATCACGCCCTTGTTGTGTGTGACGGCCCGGTACACGTCGTTGTCGGCAAACTCGTACGCCAGTATCATGTCCCGCACCGTATCCTTCCCCAGCATATCGGCCGGAAAGACGGCGGATGCGGAGGCCACCCTTCCGGTGGAGTAGTTGGAGAGTATCCGCAGCAGTGCCCGGCCGCCGGCGGCCTCCTCTATGATGGGGGAGACGGCCTCGCACATGGTATTGGTGATATTGGCGCCCATGGCGTCCCCCACATCCACCAGGATCTCCACTATAAGCATGGGGCCGGAGGGCGCCCGTATGGTGCGGCTGGAGACGGACTTTGCCCCCCTTCCCTGGTTTGGCAGGGTGCGGCTGCACGCGTTGGCCGCCTCCAGTATGCGGAGGGCCGCCTCCCCTATGCGGCGGTCCGCCCCGGGCCCGGCGCCCAAGACCTGTATCTGGCCTATGCTCACCGGGTCGCTGCACGATACGGCAAAGCCGCCGGTCTGCCGGCAGGCCAGGGCCGCCTTGGAGGCGGCGGCCACCACCGAGGGCTCCTCTATTGCCATGGGCACCAGCACGTCTTGGCCGTTCACCACAAAGTTGGTGGCCACACCCAAGGGGATGGCCATCACTCCCAATGCGTTCTCTATCATGCGGTCGGCCTGCGGGAACGATATCCCGCCGTCCAAGGCCCGGACATCCAGGCCGCCGGCCGCATCGGACACGGCGCGTATGCGCCCCGCGCGGTCCCTCTCGCGGAAGCGGGGGATGCGGCTCACTTGAGCACCCTCAGCAGCAGGTCGTCGTTCTCGGCCGGAAAGCCCTTGCCGTCCGTGTTAGAGGTTATCACGTATAGTGCGCCGTCGGGCGCCTGCACCACATCCCGTATGCGGCCCACCCCGCCCAGCAGCGTCGTCTGGGACGGGAGCCCCTCGTCCACATCCAGCTCGAAGAGGCCGGCGGCGCGCATCGAGGCCAGCACCGCGTTTCCCTCGCCGGCGGCCGCCCCGGCCGAGAACACCATGCCGCCCGGCTCTATGGCCGGATCATAGCAGACCAGCGCCTCCAAGTGCCCCCCGCCGCACTCGCTCTCCGGCCAGCCGTAGTTGCCGCCGGGGACTATCCGGTTTATCTCGTCGTTCTTCTCGGGGCCCGCCTCTACCATGTACAGCTGGCCGGATGCATCCCAGTCCATCCCCCGGGGGCTGCGGTGCCCCAGGGAATATACCGGCGAGCCGGGGAATGGGTTGTCCGAGGGTATGGAGCCGTCGGGGTGTATGCGCAGTATCTTGCCGGCCAGCGACTCCACATCCTGGGGCAGGTGTGAGGCCTCCGAGGGGGTTCCAGTCCCCACATACAGCATGCCGTCGGGTCCGAACTTCAGCACGCCCCCGTTGGCGAAGCGGGAGGCCGGTATCCCCTCCAGTATCGTACGCGCGTCGGCCAGCCGGTCGTCCTCCACCAGTATCTCCACTATGCGGTTGTATAGGGCGCCCCCCTCCTGGTACGTGAGGTACACGTAGAGCAGCCCGTTGGAGCCGTACCCGGGGTGCGCCGCTATCCCGGTGAGTCCCGCGTCAAAGTCCTCCGTCGCCCGCAGCACCGCCACCGGATCCTCCAGCATGGTCCCGTCGCGTACCAACCGTATCCGGCCCTCCCGCTCGGTCACGAAGACGTCGTCCCCGGATACAGCCAAGTGTCTGGGCCTCTCCAGGTTGTCGGCGACCACCTCCACGCGCCCGTCGGGGCCGCCGGTCGGCGGCGGGGGTATGGGCAGCGGATCCGAGGGCGAGGTCAGCACCCACACCGAGAAGGCCACCGCCGCGCCTATGCCTGCTATGCGAAGCCTCCTGTCCACCATATAGGGGAGCAGAAAACGGTATATTGCCCTATCGGAGAGTCGCACACTCCCGGCACGCGTTCACGCTCCGCCATCAGGACCGCTGGTCGATCGCCGGCCAAGCTGGTCCGGCGGGCGCAAAGACGCCGCCGGCATGGCGGCCGCGCCGGTCGTGCACACGGCAGGAGAGATGACGGTTTTACCGTGGACGGTATTTGTCGTCAGCGCAATTATGGATATGGTCTGTAGTTAACGTATGGTGGATGTGGATCCGTGTATGTGTCGCTGTCTATGATCTGGAGACCACCTACGTTGCATATATCGGGATGGTCGCTGCAGTACGCCGAATCAACGGTAAACGGTATTATTTGCGCCCTAATGATTGTGTTATTCAGGTCGGTCGTCATCTCCCCGTCCAGCACGTCATATACGGCCACAAACAACCCGTCCGGGGTAAAGTTGTGCGGTACCCAAAAGCATAGTCTTTCCACTCCCGTCTCGGCCGGTCCAATGTTCGTCCAGTCACCCTCGGACGTGCAACCCCCCTCAGATACGTCTGCGCCGTTTGCCCTCAGCCACTGGTAGCTTTTATCGCCGAAGCCAAAGCTATTCCGGTACTCGGTGCCCTTTGATGGTGGCGGCATAGTTCCGCCCAAAAATACCAGCACCTCACCATCCCTGTAGTTGTTCTGGTGGTTGGGCCCCATTACAACGATGTCTTCTTGGTTGGTTATACGCGCAGTCATCTGTATCAGGCTATTACCGCCATATTCTGTTCTTTGGTAGTCGGTTACTTTTATTATCGCGTCTAGGTTCGTGTAGAACCCGCCTTCGGAGGGGGGATGAGATACAGCAGCCGGCGAGCCAGTCCGGCTGATATCTATTATCTGGATGCCGTCATC
>JAGWAW010000147.1 GCA_021296165.1 Nitrosopumilaceae archaeon
TGTCATGGCGCGGCCCTCCCGGGTTGCCCCAAAAACTCTTTGTTGCCGATCGGTCTCCCTCCAGCGGGGTCCCCACCAATATGCTAATGCTTCGTGGGAGCGTCGTCTCATTACTACTACTACTACTACTACTACTACTACTCTACTCTACTCTACTCTACTCTACTCAAAGAAGAGGAAGAAGGAAGGAGAAGGAAGGAATGGTGGAATGAGAGAGAGGGAGGGGGGTAGATGGGGGAGTAGTAGATGGTGTAGAGGGGTAGGCCGGGGAAAAGTGGGAGCTACAAAACGTAAATTATTTATTTATTTATTTACGTTTTGTAGATGGCGAAAATTCACGAGGGTGTCCTTTTTTCGTCCACTACTCCCCCATCCACCCCCCCCCCTCATGTGTTGGGGTTGGCTCCACCGGGCCAGTGTCCGCGCATGGTCGGCGGGCATAATGTTCCGGACACTGTCAGGTGCGAATTGCGCGGGACGCGGCTTTTATGGCGCCGATGCGCACGCGGTTCATGGAGCATACACCACGCCGCCAAGCCCTGGTCGGCGGCCGGCTGTGCCGGGACTGCGGGCGCAGCCTCGGGCTCGTGCACCATTTGCGCGTATATTGCAACGCCTGCTCGACGGAGCGCCGGCGCCTGCAGAAGCACGCCGCCGAGCATCGCAGGAGGCGGCGCCGCGTCCTGGAAAAGCGGGGGCTGTCGGCCACGCCGGACACTGAGCTGCAAGTCCGCAGCAACCACGCCACGTGGCAGCGGGAGCCCCGCAGCAACGTGTGTAAATTCTGCAGTGTCGCGGGCGGCGAACATGCCGCATGTGACAGTGAGTGGCTGCGCCGGCGCGACGGGAGGATATGCGTGTACTGCGGTGACCGTATAATGGAGTATGAGTATGCTTGCGCCGACTGCCACAGTGAGTATGTGGCCGGCCGCGTCCCGCCGTACCGCGGCTATCCGGGGACCACTCCATGATACACACACGTTCGAATACGCAAGTGCCGGCGGCGGCTACCCCCACAAGCGCCTGAAGACCGCCCAGGCGGGCGGCGAACCGATAATCTAATGCTCCACATGCTTTGGCGTCTGGGCAGAGAGGCCGGACACGCTCCGCGGGAGGGGGAAATCGTGGATTGGGATATCCCAGTGGCCTCAAGCCTGCTGGGACAAAAAAATGACCCAACGTGGAAAAGCAGATCCCCGATATGACGTTGGGCAGAGACATGGCGGCCGACGCCAACCGGGTCACTTTTGTCCCGGGCGGTTTAAGGTCGCGCGGATGTCCCAGTTCACGGCCACACGCGCCGTACGGTTCCACTGCCGTATATTTTGATGCCGCCAACCGCCGAAATGCTGTGGCGGGACGGCGTGCGCGGCTCCATCAACCATCCCCAACATTTGGATTGGGAGCGTTACGCATCACCTCTACTATCAGATGAATTGCGCGGGGCGTTGCTTTTACGGCGCCGATGCGCATGTGGTTCATGGAACATGCACCACGCCGCCAAGCCCTGGTTGGCGGCCGGCTGTGCCGGGACTGCGGGCGCAGCCTCGGGCTCGTGCATCACGCGCGCGTGTATTGCAACGGCTGCTCGACGGAGCGCCAGCGCCTACAGAAATACGCCTCCGAGCACCGCAGGAGGCGGCGCCGCGTCCTGGAAAAGCGGGGGCTGTCGGCCACACCGGACACTGAGCTGCAGGTCCGCAGTAACCGCGCCACGTGGCAGCGGGAGCCACGCAGCAACGTGTGTAAATTCTGCAATGTTGGGGGCGGCGAACACGCCGCATGCAACAGTGAGTGTCGGCGCCGGCGCGATGGGAGCATATGCGAGTACTGTGGCGACGGCATGATGTATCACGGGTGGGCTTGCGCCGAATGCCACAGTGAGTATGTGGCCGGCCGCGTCCCGCCGTACCGCGGCTATCCGGGGGACACTCCATGATGCCAACATTTGAGTATGTGAGCGCCGGTGGCTGCCCCCACAAGCGCCTGAAGACAGGCGGCGGTGGCGAGTCGATAATTTGGTGCGCCACATGCTTTGGCGTCTGGGTTAAAAGGCCGGACGTTCCGCGGGAGGCGGAAGCGTGACACTCATCTACAAATACATCAGCCCAGACGGGTGCGCCCACAGGCGGCTGAATATCGTGCTGGATGGTGGCCGCCAGTTCATCACATGCCCTGACTGCTACGGACTGTGGGAGGGGGTGCCGGACGTTCCGCGGGAGGAGTCGCCATGACGCCGGCCAGGTTTTCCGGAAGGGCCGCCTCCATATGCCACTGTCGATGTCGGCGGTGCTGTGGGCACCCTGGCAGCCATGGCTGGGGACGTGTGTATTTGCTGGCCGCAATGCCGCTGCCGTGGCTGGTCGCGTCCATGCTTGACCGCGCACGGTTTGGCGGCCCGTCCATCCCCCGCACTAGGGCCAGACCGTGGCTGGTCGCGTCCATGCTTGACCGCGCACGGCCGGCCCGGAGCGCCACGCGATGTGTGCTGGGACATCCCGGTGACCTGAGAAGCCTGCTGGGACAAAAAGTGACTCGGTAGTAATGGCCATAAAGAATGCAATAAAATCCAGAACACATATGCGCGTGCTTCCGGCGGCACCCCCACTCATAGTGGTGCGGCCAAGCCGCCGCAGCATGCCGCATACGCCGCAGCCCTGCCGTCCGGGGCAAACCGTTCGGGGCGGGGAGCGGCCGCGAGCAGGATCCGGGGGACGGCGCGGCGGCCCGGAGCGTGCAGCGGGCATTCCGGCCGTAGGGCCGCCTATGGGAATGGCAGCCACTCAAACAGCCTGACTATCGGTATCTCCCTGTTGCGGAGCCATACCATGATCGCGTCCCGCATCTTGTCCAGACCCCCGAAGATGCCGGCTATGGCCGCCCTGATCTTCCGCCATTCGATCTCTATGAGGCTCCATATGGTTGAGCTGCGGGGTGTGGGGCGGGATGCGCACCATCTCGACGGTTCCATTCGTACCGGAGATGTAGTCCCGTATGGCCTTGCCGGTGAGGGCGCCGGCGTTGTGGTATGATGATCCCTATCTTCTTGTGGCGCCGGCGGGCGCACTCCACAAGATCCACGTGGCTGCCCGCCTTCAGGTCCTCGTGGAACTGCAGGTCCAGCGTGCCGTCCCCCGGCGCCCCCACGAGGCGCATGGCCTTCTTGGAGTGGTTGGTGCGGACGGTGTCCCTCCCGCCCCGCCGCCTGAGCCCCCGGCGCGATACCGGCGAGTCCCGCAGGGTGGCCGCGTCGATGGCCGGCACGGTGCGGCCCTCCCCTTTCCACCTGGCGATTGTGCCCCTCGTCCTTTCTATGAACCCCACCTGCTCCTCGGGCGTGGCGCTGTTGTATGGTATGGGCCACGGCTTTCGGACCGAGAATCCGAGGCGGTGAGCCGCCCCCAGGGCCGTCCTCCGGCCGCATATTATGCCGAACCGTTCCAGTATGCGCCTGGCCACCATCGTGGAGTTCCAGCTGCCGCGTACAAAGCCGCTCTCGCCGGGCGG
>JAGWAW010000148.1 GCA_021296165.1 Nitrosopumilaceae archaeon
GCCCGCGCAAATCCATCCGACAAAAGAGCCCATACACGTCCGTCCTTGGCTCGCACAGATCAGATTTGGCTTAGCTGAGCTCCCTGTACTGCCTAGGTGTGCATCCGGAGAGCCTCCCTTATGCGCGGGGCACTGTCGCCGACCAGTCGGTGAAACTCGTCCATGTCCTCGGAGCTGGGGGCCAAGTACTGGGTACTGTACGCCTGCGTGAACCCCAGATACAGGCAGCCCAATATCATTCCAAAGGCTGTGTCTTCTGTCGAGCCGCCCTTGTGAGCCTCGGCCATATCCCTGTACGTCCGAGATTCACTGATGTAGTACTGGATCTGGGCTCCGACATAGTCTCTGATCTCCTTGGGTATTGCCATCATGCAGGCGGTATCGCACCGTTATTTATCCGATCGACCTGCACGAATTCCGGTCGGACTTTTGGCGCCACCGGGCTCTGGAGTGCTTGTGTTGCGCCCCAGATCCCGTCTCCGGCCCGCCCGAGGCCGCTATGATGTACCACACAGTCAAGACATGTGAGTATTTGGACTATGGCGGACTGACCGGAGCCAAGACCGGCATGGTGGAATGAATACCACTGGGACCCACCTGATGGTCGGGGTTCTGCGGGGGGTGGGCTGACCCTAGAAAAGCGTGAAATGGACGGGGGCCCAGAAGCGCCCCCGATTGGGGGAGCGCGGCTCCGGACGCCGTATGGCGGCGCGGGGTCCAGGTGTGTAACCATTCCAAGACATCAAGCGCCAAAAAGAAGTTGGGCGAGTGCGCGCATGTTGCGCGCCCACCCAAGTATGCGGTTCCCACGTGTGTGCCGCTGGCATCGTTGCAAATATATGACGAATCAGAGTAAGTTTGAGGAATGTGGGGAAGCCACTGTATGCCGACAAGCGCAAATAATCTGCATTATGCAAAAATTATGTCATAAATTAATTCATTCTGGACTGGCTCTATAATAAAGACTAAAACACAATTCACTATCAAGTTTAAATAAAAGCGAGCATTGATTCAGGCGTGGCGGAGTTTGCAGATTATGGGTTGGCAGTGCCGTCGGCATAGTAACCACCAAATTAGTTCGACAAAGCGGCAAGAGACTCATAGTGGCAGGAAAGAGTCTGCCGCTGGCGTTGGTTGGGACCATGCTGGCGGCGCAGGCGGTGGACGGCAACTCGTCGCTGGGAAATGTCGCGCTCGTATACCAGTTTGGATTCTGGGCGGGCGCAATAGTTCCAATGGGCTTGGGAGCGTGCCTTCTGGTGGTGGGCGCCGGGTACGCAAAGCCGCTCAACAAGATGTCGATGATTACGCTGCCGGACTTTTACTACCGGCGGTTCGGCAACGGCGCCGAGGGCATATCCAGTGTTCTATTGATAATCAGCTTCATAATATTGGTGGCGGGCAACTTGGCCGCGTGCGGGTTCATACTGGAGACTGTATTTGGCGTAGACTATCTGTGGGGGATAGTGATCGCGGCTGCTGTCGTACTGGTGTATACCGCCGCCGGAGGAATATTTGCATCGGCATATACCAACCTCTTTCAGGTGTACCTGGCCATCGGGGCGTTCTGGGCCGGGTTCCTGTTCTTTGCGGGCGGGTTCTCTGGGACGCCCTGGGAGACGGTACTCGGCAGCACCCCGCCTGAATTTCTGGACATGTCGGGCCTCTTTGACGTGGCCAACGGCGCCCTGATCAACTGGGGTGGATTTCTGGCCTTGGCCCTGGGCGACATTATAGCATTGGACTTTATGGAGAGGATCTTTGCGGCCCGGAACCCAAAGACGGCGCGGAGAGGCGCCTTCATGGGGGGCGCCCTTACCATATTCACGGTGGTACCCACCAGCATGCTGGGAATTGCGGCCCTCTATTATCTCCCCGCGGATACGCTTCCGGATCTGGCCCTGCCGCTGCTCAGCGTGGAACACATGCCGTTTGCAATCGGCGCTGCCATACTCATGGGTGTGGTGGGCGCCTCCATGTCCACGGCCAGCGGCGGCCTGCTTGCCATATCCAGCGTGGTATCGCGCAACCTGGTCAACCGCATAATCCGGCGGAGGTGGCTGGGCAGGCCGGGGACCTCCGACAAGAAGCTCTTGGTCATGACGCGTCTGGCGCTCATTCCCATGATCGGCGCCGGAACCGCACTGGGGTACTTCCTTCCGGCCCCGGGGATCTATCTGATACTGGCATTTGACATAGTGTTTGCTGGGGCACTGGCACCGCTGACGCTGGGACTGTTCTGGAAGAAGGCAAATATGCCCGCCGCCATCGCGTCACTTCTCTTCGGCACGGGGCTACGCATGGTCTTCTTCTTTACGTGGCCCGCGGATTTGGCCGGCCTGGATCAGCTGATACCGCCGACCATCTCGTTTGCCTTGTTCATATTGGTGGCTCTGGCGACACAGAAGAAGTATCCGGGCAAGGCCCGCCATGACGTGCGGGACTACGTGCCGCCCGAGGAGGATGTGATATCCGGCGAGGATCTAAGGCACTTCCAAGAGGAGGGCGTCTCCGGCTCGGGCCCGGCCCATTCCAACAATGGTCCGGACGGCCCCGGCGGGCCCGGAGGCGCGCCAGCTAGAAGCGCTTTGTGAGGGGGATGGCGGCGCCCGTCTGTCGACCAATTTTTGATATGATCAAATCTTCGAATTACTCTGCGTCCCTCGTGCGGGTATCCTGAGCTGCGTGTGGGCGCCCGAAGTGTACACATCATGTATGAAAAAGTCCAGACGGTGCCGGACGCCCGCCACCGGTCCGACGGGGAGCATCTGACCCTCAAGATAGATGGTGGGCCGGGGCGAGGATACACGCCGCCAGACGCCCGCAGTGCAGGGTACATGGCTAGGCGGGAATGCTGACGTGGAGCGTCGCGGGGAGCCCGTACGCCCGGTGGGGCCAGACCGCCCGTTCCTGCTGCGAGATTCAGGGAATTATATCGCTGAGTAAGCACGCGTAACATACGCATACATATCCAGATGCTTCATGGCGCTTGATGTCTTGGGACGATTGCACGCTTGCCTCTCGCGCCGCCACATGGCGTCCGGAGCTGCATACACCAGTTTTGGTGGCTTCCGGAGATGTGATTAGCAATAAGGATTCTACGCTCAAAATCCCCAAGATTTCACGCTCAAAATGCCAATTACTAATCATTTTCGAGGGTCATTCCTCCCCCGCGGGGACCTTTGGAACCTTGATTCCAGTCCCCCGTTGAGTGATATTGGCCGACGCGTTCACGTCGGCGTTGTCCAGCCTTCCGCATGAGAGGCACAGGAACCGCTCGCCGTTCCTGTTATCTTTTTCAGTGTGCGAGCACACGTAGCACTCCTGGCTGGTGCCGCGCGGCTTCACCTCCACGATTCGTATCCCGAGCCGCTCGGCCACAACCCGCACCTTCTTGAGTATGGAATGGTGCCGGATGTACCGGAGCCCCCTGTTCAGCCCCCTCTTGCTGTCATTTCCCTTGCGCGTCATCGCCTCGATGTCGAGATCCTCGATGCATATCACGTTCACACCATGGCATATCTCCTTCGCCAGCAGCCACTCGGCATAGTCTCTGGCGTTTGCGTTGTGCCAGTTGTAGTTGTTGCGCTGCCGCTTCATCTTTTTTGTGGAGTTGGAGTGCTTGTTGCGCCGCTGTATGGTGCGCCGCGCCTCGTCGTTCCACGACCGGTTTTTGCGGAACGAGACGGCCGTATCATAGCATGTGAATGACACCATACTACCGTCGGTCTTGCAGACCATCGTGGGGTTCGTTATGCCGCGGTCCAGCCCCGTCGCGACGCCGGTATGGGCCGGCTCCGGCTCCGGCAGGTTGTATGATACGAACAGGCGGTAGACGCGGTCGCCAGGCTTGACGCGCTTCCACGACCGCGGCGTCTTGTCCACAAGCATGAACGAGCGGGAGCCGTGCAGCCAGTGGTGCGGGTATTGGTATGACTGCTCATCATACAGTCGTATGGTGCCAAGCCCGGGGAACGACGCGTGCGCGCTGTTTACGAACCTCAGCGGAATGTCACACGTGACCGACAGCCTGCCGCCGCGCTTCTTGGAGCGGAACTTTAGGTTGCCGTTCACGTACTTGTTGGAGACGTCTGCGGCGGCGCGCGCCTGGTGGACTGCGGTGTCTTGGTGGATGCGCTCCACCTCCCGCAGGTGCGGCGTGGAGTTGCGGAGCTTCGTGAACAGTTTTTGCAGGTCAAACCGCGTCAGTGTCGAGTCGGCCAGCAGCCTCTCCACCGCCCAGTTGTAGACAAAGCGCTGCGAGGCGCGTATCCTGTCCATGTGGCGGGCCTGCGCATTCGTGACGCATACCCGAAGGCCCTTGTAGCGGTGCATATATACCGTATTATGGCATGTATTCGTGGTATAAAAGTCAAGTTTTGCGGTATACCGGGGTGTTTGGCGGCCTTGCTTACTCAGCGATATAATTCCCGAGATTCACATGAGTAGAATTTAATAGAATTTCGGATGGACCAGACAGGTGAAATACCCGGACATAATAAACCCAGAAATATCTAGGATCGGGACGGCCGACTCGCAGCGGTACAACATAGCCGCTGGCATACTGATCAGCGAGGCTGTACGGACGTGCTTGGGGCCCCGGGGCATGGAAAAGATGTACGTGGACATACTGGGAGAGGAGACGGTGACCAAGCACGGCGGGATGTTCTTGAGGAAGGTGGATGTGGACCACCCCGCCGCCAAGACCGTAGTTGATGCGGTGAATGCGGTGGACACCCATGTCGGTGACGGGACCGTGTCTACTGCCGTGCTGATGGGCGCGCTGCTGGAGGGCGCCCAGCGACTGCTGGCGCTGGGTATTCCCACCGCGTCGGTAATACGGGGGTTCGAGATGGGTTCGCGGCGCTCCCTGCGCGCTTTGGATGCGATGGGCTTCGGGGAGGGTGCCGGCACCCGGCGCAGGCTGGTTGCCTCGTGCATCGAATGCAAGGCCATATCCGACTCGCTGGCCGATGCTGACAGACTGACGGACATGATACTCGAGGCATCCGCATTAGTCACTGATGCCCGCACCGGCACGGTGGATGTAGACTCCGTAAAGATAGAGGAAAAGGCAGGTGTGACGACGGACATGGATCTGGTGCGGGGGACGGTACTGGACAAGCCTGTTGACAGCGCCGCCATGCAGCACGTCCTGACCGATGCCCCGGTTCTCCTGCTGAATGATCCGCTGGAGCCATCGCGCACAAAAACCGAGTCGGTCATTGAGGTCTCCGCCGTGGACGACATAAGTCGGTTCGGGGAGCAGGAGGATGCCGACATCCTGTCCACCGTGAGGAAGGTGGCCGACTCCGGCGCCCGGCTGGTGGTCTCCCGCAAGGGGATCGGGGAATTGGCCCAGTCCTATTTGGCCCGTCGGGGCATAGTTACCATACGCCGTGCAAAGTACAACGACCTGTGGTGGCTGGAAAAGTCCACCGGCGCCCGCACCTGCTCCAGCGTGGAGGACATATCCAGGCATGAGCTAGGCATGGCGTCCCGCGTATACCAAAGGGTGGTGGGCGGGGACGAGATGGTCTTTGTGGAATCAGAGGCGCCCGGCTCCGTCACACTGCTTCTGCGCGCCGTCTCCAAGCGGTATCTGGATGAGTTCCACAGGACGGCACTCAACGCCCTCAGGGCGCTGCGCGCCTTTGCTGTGGATCCGCTATTTGTGTACGGCGGCGGATCCTGTGAGGTGGCCCTGGCAATGGGCCTGCGCCAGCAGGCGCCGCTGGTGGAGGGACGTGAGCAGAAGGCGGTGTATGCCTTTGCCGACGCCTTAGAGTCGATCCCGGCTACACTGGCGCGCAACGCCGGCATGGATGTCTTGGACACGCTGCCTCTGCTCCGGAACCGGTGTGCTGCAGAGCCGGACGGCAGGTGGGGGGTGGATGCGGTCTCCCGGAGCGTGGCCAGGATACGGGGGGTGGTGGATGCGCGCGCCGTAAAGGAACAGGTGATCAAATCCGCCACCGAGGGGGTTAACCTCATACTGAATGTGGATGATGTCTTCATGAAGGACCTGATAGACAATACCCACTGCCACATAGACGGGACCGTCCACGCCCACAAGGATCCCGGCCGCAACCACAACCACTGGGAACAGGAGGGTCTGGAGCAGCGGCAGATGCACCAATACTACTGAGGTGCTCTCGGCGGACGTTGCGCGGCGACGGTCTTGCGTTTTTTATTTGAGACAGGCACAATCCAAAATGTGGAGTAATTTTTGACTGTTTTTTATGATGAGGCGGAATTCCAGCCGCTGGACCATGCACGTGGCGGCCAGCACTAACTTTGCGCGCTCATATTCGTCATGCAAGAGTGGGCGGTATGCCGGGGCGCGGCGCCTCCGGATGTCTGCAATGCTCAATAAGTGGCACGACAGGATGCTGGTGGCATCGCGCGCCGCGGAGCGCCCGCACACTTTAACGTGGATGAACTATCCGTTCTTGCGGAGGAATCCACCGCTCAGGTTCCTCCCGCAATGCCGGGTGATGGGTAGGAAAAGTGCGTCTAGGATCTTAAACAGTACTTCGGATCATGGCAGG
>JAGWAW010000149.1 GCA_021296165.1 Nitrosopumilaceae archaeon
TGGTGGAGATCATAATATCCTCGTTCAAGCGGCTGCTGGGCGAGGCGCTCTCCGGCGGTAAAGCCCGAGTACATCATGATGGAATGGCCACCAAGATAGCCGCGTATAACAAGACCCGGGACGTCATGGACAGGGCCGTATGGTGAGGCGGGGGCCGCGACGCGCACACCACCAGGGCGGACGGGATGCCGCCCCGCGCGGTCTGGGATCCGCATGGCGGCCGGGCTGTTCAGGTCGCGTTAGGCCGCGAATTATGAAACGCTGTCCATGGCATGGCGGAGTGATGCATTGTGGAGTGGTACAAAGAACTGCTATATGCTCTCATACGCGCGTAGCGGAAACACGCCTCCGCCGGACGTGGCATAGACATCTTCTAGGTGCACTAATATGATCGCACAGACCCGTAGTGATGTATTCTGCAGACCAGAACCGCGACAACGGGCGGAACTGTTTGGATTGCGCAGTAATTCACACCAGCGACTCGGCATCGACTGCCAGTGGCTTTCTGGCGGTAAAGCCGCTGTCCTTCTCGTGCCAGAACGCAACGGAGTCCTCCCCGTACTTCCAGCATAGCCAGACCTCGTTGTCGAACATCTTGGCCGGGAAATCCAGCAGCCCCTGCTCTATGCTCTTCACCGCAACGCCGGTCTCCTCCAGCGTCTCAACGGCAGCATAGAACTGGGTGACGGCTGTATTCAGCTGGCGCTTTGCTGCCATGTACCGTTCCAGCGAGTCGGCGACGGCGGCCTCCATCTCCGCTTGGGCTTTGGCAACGCTGTTCTTCTTTGCTATTGCCATCTCGAACTTCTTGGCCACCTCGGGGAGTGCAGCGTTGGCTTGCGACACTGTAAAGAACAACGCCCATACTGAATGGTTGGTGATTAAATACCTTGGGCGGTGGAGCGGAACGGCGGCTCGGACACACACCGGAATCAGTACGCGCATCAAGAATGTTATCGGGGTGCCAGGGCATTCCACGCTGTGGGGTGCCGATGCGGGAACCGGCTGGAACGATGCGGCCACGCCGGCAGCATCGTCTGCGGGGTGGCCGACCAGGCAATCCTGTCAAAAAGATTCGGTATCCGGGGGTTGCCGCGGCTAGTCTGTCCGAGCAGGGGGCCGCATGATCTCTAATTGTGTATAGTATCTTGGGCTGCCACCAAGCTGCCGCCAAGCTTAGCAGGCCATGCCTGTATTCAAAATGATTCCAAAGAATATCCGCACGTCTCAGATGGGCGCCAGCGTGACTTTACGGCGGTTGGCTTTTCGACTATATTGAAAAAGCATACCCTGAGACCTGGAAATTTTCCCGGTCAGGCCGGCGGGCCGAACGTCCCCAACCCGAGCATGTGGGCGGCGTGGCAGATTTTGGATATTCGGGGTTTTTTTGTTAAGGTGTGGGCGTGCCTATGGCGGCGTGCCGAATGAGGCTGGAGCTTGCCCAAACGCTATATTCAGGCGTACCTGCTCCGGGATGATGGTCCAGTCCTACGACGTGGTGGTTGTGGGTGGCGGTCCGGCCGGCTCATCGGCGGCCCGGCGGGCGGCTGGCGCGGGAGTCTCGGTGCTGCTAGTGGAGAAGGAACCGCAGATTGCAACGACGGTGCGCACCAGCGGAGTGACATGGAGCAGCTCCATCTCGGAGTTTGGGATACCCCGGCGATGCTACAATCCGATTAAAAACTACGGCTTTGTGTCCCCAAACAACAAGGTTGTAGTCCGGGACCGTGTCAGCCGAGCGGCGGTCTTGGACGTGCGGCAGACCTACCGGTGGCTGGCGTCGGAGGCAGAGGGGGCCGGGGCAAGCATACTCACCGGAGTGCCAATACGCTCTGCCACCCGTGACGGCTCCGGCGTGCTTCTGGAGGGGGCTGGGGGGTTCTCGGTTAGGGGCAGGGTAGTAGTGGATGCTAGCGGTTTCGCGGGGGCAGTGGCGCAAAGCTTGGGACTGGCGGGGCCATGGCGAAAGTTTGGAGCCGGGGCCGAGTACGAGCTACATGCCTCAAACGTAGATCCAGAGACCTGGTGGCTGATGGTGGGCAGCATGTATTCGCCTGCGGGCTATGCATGGGTGTTTCCGGTGGGTGGCGACCTGGTCAGGGTAGGCATCGGCGTGGCAAAGCCCGAGTGCGCCGTGGATCCCAAGACATTGCTGGATAATATGATGCGCGACAAGACAGGGCCGGTGGGGGATCTGGGGGAGGTTCGGGTTGCAGAGTATCACTATGGCTTGATACCCAACGGGGGAATAGACAGGCGCAGCGTGTACGACAACGTGATACTGGTTGGGGACAGCGCCGGGCAGGCCAACCCGCTAGTGCTGGAGGGAATCCGATATGCGATACGGTTCGGCGGCCTGGCCGGCGAGACTGCCGCTGTCGCTGCTTCCGGCGATGCATCAGCCGCGTCGCTGGCCTCGTACGAGACCGGATGGAGGCGAGCAGTCGAGTCGCGTATAAAGTCAGCGTACAAGGTGCAGGATCGATGGCTTGCACTCACCGACACTCAGTGGGACGAGGAACTGGATACGATACGGGAACTGAGCGCCGATGAGTTTCTTGACTTTGTCAAGGCCGAATTCGGCATGTCCAGGATCCTGCGGCTGGCGGTGAGACACCCGCGCCTGGCTGTCCGGCAGCTGTTCGGGTTGGTCCGTCCGAGATGATGTACGGTGCCGCCGGGTGGTGCGCAGGCTCCCCCACCATGTTTGATGCGGCAGTTGTGCCGTACCGTATGGCTCGGATGCGTGGTAAAAGTCACGGGTTGTGCGGTCGTTTTTGGTCGCCTGTCGATGCCCGGTGTATGACGCCTTTCCGGCGCGCCGGGGCCGGCTCAATATCTCCGAGAGCGCAAACCCCGGCGCGCGGCGGCTACCTGCACCTGCCTTTTAGCCGTTTCAGCTTGGTTTCATAGGCGGCCTTGTCGTGGTATCGGTACGGCTCGCACCATTCCAGTATGTCCCAGATGCATCGTGCGATGTAGTTTGCGACATGGCTGTATGCGATGACGGGTGGATGCCGTTTCCGCAGGGTTTCGTAGCGGGCCTTCATCCTGGGATCGTGCCGCGCGGCGACCATGGCAGCGCGTATCATGACCCAGGTGAGGTTGCGGTCGGCGGCCTTCTTCATGCGGCCGTACCTGGTGGTGTCGCCGGACTGGTATATTCTGGGGCACAGGCCCATGAACGAGGCCAGCTCCCTGGCGTGCGGGAACCGTTCCATGCGGCTTATGGATGTGGCCACCAGCAGGGCGCTGAACGCGTCGAACCCCATCATGCTCATTATGATCTTGGCGTCCTCGTTTTGGAGCGTCTCCTTTGAGACCATCCCCTCCAGTATGTCGTTCTGCCCGTTTATGTAGCGGACGTCCTGGACGTGCATCGCCATCCTGCGCATGTCCCCCGCGTCCAGTTTCAGGCTGTCCAGGAAATCCTGGCACTTGTCGCTGGCCGAGTCGGTGCTCCCGCTGTCTGCCATCTCGTAGTCGTACT
>JAGWAW010000150.1 GCA_021296165.1 Nitrosopumilaceae archaeon
GAAACATGGCGGCAACCGAAAGCGCCGCCTCAACGACATGCTCCAGATGGCCGGCATCGGGGGCTTCCGCGGGATGATGATACGGAACGCTGCCAGGAACGGCGCGCACATAATACTGGTGGACGCGAAGAACACCAGCAATGAGTGCACTATATGCGAGTTCGTATCCAAGGAGAGCCGCGTCTCGCGGGACTCTTTCATTTGCATCAACTGTGGGGACGAGTCACACGCCGACCTGAATGCGGCCTGTGTGATTCTAAAGCGGGGCATTATACAATGCCCCGTGGACCGGGCGGAGGGGCAGGCCGTCCTGAGGCGCCGGGCCACGCGTGGCCGGCCTGGCCGCGGAAGAGGGGGCTAGATCCCCCTCATTTGCGGTGGGGGCGCCAGAAAATTACGCAACTTGAGGTCCTGCCTTGACTGTGAATATTCCCCAACCTAAATGATTATTAGTGCTATTAATTTTCACCTGTACATGGGAAGGGTGATAGCAGGACGGCTCTCAGACTTTGCCCCAGGATCCATCACCAAGGTGGCGGTGGACGGCCGCGACGTGGCAGTGGTCAATGTGGACGGCACCTGCTACGCCATAGATGACACCTGCACGCACGCGGGAGCCAGCCTCTCGGAAGGCACCGTATCCGGCTGCAACGTGGTGTGCGGCTGGCACGGCGCCCAGTTTGACTGCACCACCGGCCGGCTGGCGAAGTTTCCGGCCACCATCCGCGACTTGGCATCGTACCCTGTCTCGATAGAGGACGGCAACCTCTACGTGGAGGTGTCCTGACATGTCTGACAGGAACAAAACGTCCATGGCAGAGGCGGTGGAGACCATGGACCAAATAGCCAAAAACACGTCCACCCCCAAAACGGTCAAAAAGTCGCTCACCGACCTGCTGGATGAGCTCAACGCGTCCCAGTACTCCCTGTCGGTGCGCGCCGCCAACGCCATCAGCCAGCTGGACGACATCACGCAGGACCCCAACGTTCCGTCCTACGTCCGCACGCAGCTCTGGCAGGCGGTCTCCAAGTTGGAGGCCATCAGAGAGTGAAGGTAGACGAGTACATCAGGTCACTACCCTCGCACATAATGAGCGGTGACGACGTGGCCCTCCCCGACGGGGCGGTGAGCAGCATACTGGACTTTGCCGGACTGGGGAGGGGCGAGCGGTTCTGCCACTTGGGGTGCGGCTCGGGCCGGGCCCTTCAGATCGCCGCCGAGTACGGGGCGGCGGTCAGCGGAGTGGACTCGGATCCCCGCCGCGTCGCCGAGGCACAAAATGTGCTGGGCCCCGAGGCAGACGTGCGCCTGGGCGACGTCACCGAGTGCGAACTGCCCGCCGCCGATCTCATACTGTTCTGGTTCGCCGACCCGGCCGTGACCCATGCCATGCCGGAGAGGTTCTCGGCCATGCCTGCCGGCACGCGCATCGTAACCATATGGGGACCGCTCCCCGGCTGCCTCCCTGACGAGGTCCGTTTCCCGTTCGTGCTGAACAGGGTGCCGCTGTCCCCGGCGCCCGACCTGCGGTCGCAGCTCCGGGCGGTCTTCGGGGTGCGGTGCGTCAGCTACGCCACCGCCTGGGAGTTTGCCGAGCGGTACACCCGGGCCCTCCAGCCGGGCAACTCGCAGAACGACCGGTTCCTGACGATACTCCAGGCGCTCACCATATGGTTTGAGGCCCGCGAGCTGGGCGTGACCTGCGAGGAGGAGATACCGGATCCGGTGCGCAACTACGTCCACATAATGCGCAGCTTCTTCAGAATAGACTTTGGCGGCTACATCGACTGATCCGGAGAGTATGGCCGGCACGCGGCAAACCCCGGCGGCACGTTTATTTTTCAGTGGCGTGTATCTGGTCCATGGAGGGGCGCCTGAACATCAACGTCTCGACGGTCGACTACGAAAAGACCAGCGCCGCCCTCATACACCAGCTTACGCTGCTGGAGGAGATGGTCCACGGCGAGGACGACTTTGTGGTGACCGACTCGGAGTTTGCCTTGGGCTGGCACTTTTTCGTGGCCAGCGTAAACCGCACCCTGGTGGCCCGGCTGAAGGAGCAGATGGGGCCGGCATTTGAGGGTCTAAGGGGAAGGGGCGACGACAAAAAGTTCCTCTCCTGGCTGGAGTCCCGCCTGGGGGGGCAGGTGCCGCGGTTCAAGCTGGCCATCAAGGAGGAGATGGAGTCCTCAAAGTACGGCCTGTTTTGATGCCGCCCGGGCCAGCCCGCCTGCAGTACGCGCCCCCTGGGTCGGGATCTTGGTATGATGGGCGCAACGCGCTGCGCGCCGGCCCGGCCTGTGGTGCGGCCGCATGGGGAATGTGGATGGGATCCCGTGCATACCGCCACCGGCCCCGGACACGCAATGAATGATTGCCTCAGGCTGCGGGGTGCGGGCGGTGCTGACCCGGAGGGGGCCTGGTGTGGCCGGGCTGAAATGATCAAGGGCCCTCGAGGGGAATCGAACCCCTGTCCGGGGATCCACAGTCCCCTATACTAGCCACTATACGACGAGGGCCACGTGGCGTATGGCCGCCCGCGGCGTTATATAATGGAGACTATGGCCCGGCCGCGGCGGCCGGCTCGTGCCACATTCTGCGCCGCGGCGGCCTGTATGCCTGCGAGCAGGCCGGTGTACTACCTGGTATGATCGATGGGGGCCCTCCGGCGGCGCCTGACAGAATGGCGCCCGGAGCGGAGATGCAGGCCAAGATAATAGTAGTAGAAACGGAGATCAGGGGCCCAATGCGGGAGCCTCGGCGGGACCGGAAAATCATCGTCCGCTTTTCCACGTGGTATGGCGGCCACGACCGAAAGACGCAGCAGCGCTCAAGAAAGGCCGCGGATAGCCGCGCCGTCGCGCACGGCCCGCACTATGCCCGATGCGGTCCCGAACGCCCAGTCCGCGTCGGACTTGTCGGGGGCCGTGCCGCCGTTGCCGTATCTGGCAGTTACCTCCATTTCGGACAGCCTGCTGAGGTCAGAATCCGAACATGGAATGCTCCAGTCTGCAGACAGGTCCGCGGCGAGCCTCTTCAGGTCATGTGTCCGTTCAAAGTCCACGCCGGACAGAGCCAGGGCACACTTTATGGCCTTCTCGGCAGCCTGCTGGGAGTGGTAGGCTCGAGCCAGCACATGGTGTCGCTCGCCGGACGACGCTTCCTCGCACAGGCGCAGGTCATCCTCAGCGTTGCGCATGAGTGTTTCGGCGTATGAATCCAAGCCGCCGTGAAGCAGTACGCCCTCTCCAACAACCTTGCGCTGCACCGTTCCCGGCAGCATGGCATACCTGGCAAACGTGCCGGGCGTGTTCACCAACACATCCTTGCCAATGGGTGAGTGGCGCAGTGCGTTGCGTATGTCCAAACCCGCCTTCTTCACGTCCGTCCCCTCGGGCATTATAACAAACAGGTCGACATCACTACGCCTGTCCGCGTCGCCACGGGCGCGGGAGCCAAACAGCGTGACCGACACTGGGGAGAATCGCTCCACGATTATATCCACCATGCGGCGTATCGCCGATTCGGGCGTGTCTCCGTATACCTGACGCTCGTGGTGTCCGAGACCAGTGTTTGTCATTACCGCGCATATGACTCCGTGATATAAAACCATCCCGTTTGCCGAGGTACACGTTTTAGACTCGTCATGAATTCGCCAAGGTATCCTCGGCCAAGCGTCGCCATATCTACCGGCATATCGAGGCGCCGCGCAGCCGCCACATCATGGCACAGTACGCCGCACC
>JAGWAW010000151.1 GCA_021296165.1 Nitrosopumilaceae archaeon
CAGCCCCGCAGTGCCGGCCACAGCAGTCCGCTCATTTTGGGTAAAGAACGCCGGCGGATACCGGCCACGGTATGGCGTAGTAGCAACCATTGGGGTGCGCTGCTTTTTCGTCCAGCATCTCTGCACATACGGCGAATTGTATCGCGCACCCTACTAGCCTCGAGGATCCGTTGGCCGCGCCTCCCAAGGCCTAGCCCACCTGTGCTCGATCCTGTGGACCGCTCTCAGGATCCGGCCAAGCCTGCCTGCCAATCGCGAACCAAATCTCGTGGTACGGCCTGCCGTGTGGAGTCCGCTCATCCGGATGCCAGGCGCACTATGGCGGTGGCCACCTCGCCCTCGCACTCGGTCAGAGCCGCCACTGCCCTGTCCCTGTCCACCCCAGTCTTGAGGCATACGATGTCCACGTCGTCCTCGGAGAACTGGGGCTTCTCCACCTCCCTCTCCTCGTAGCCGTCGGCGACCACCACGAAGGTGGTGTTCTCCTTGCTCTCCACCTCGTTCACGACAGGCTTGGTTATGACCAGCTCCCGGTCAGCGGTCCGGATCACGACCTCGGTGACTTCGGGGATCTCCTTCATGTCCATCCCCATGCGTCCGGCCATGCGCCGGAAGTTACGGTTTCCCGGATACATTATGCCTAGGTGTGGGGCGCCGAGTTTTTTAAACCATTCCGGATACGGACTGCTACTCCTCGGTCGCATCCGGCCATCATCCCGGCGGAGAGGACCGCCCGGCCCACTGCTATGACCAGCCCCTCGTGTGTGACGGGGGTCTCGGCGGACACTCCGACATGCCCGCCACACCGGACCACGTGCCGGGCGAAGACGGATCTGCCATCCCGGACGAAGGGGGCAGCCTCTCCGCTCACCTCCACGCACGATTCCTGAAACTCGCGGTGAGCCAGCAGCATCTGGGCAAAGCGGGGCGTAATGGCCAGCCCGCCGTCTATCCTCAGTGTGCAGAGGAGATCATCTCCGCTGTATGCACTCCGTATGCGGCCCGTCCGCGAGTGCGTAAAGCGGACGTTCGGCGGTATGTACGACGAGACGCCCTCGCCGAAGAGGGCATCCACCGTACGGGCCAGCTTAGTCTCATCGTTCACTGATGCGGGGGCTGCCATGGCAAGCATATTAGTGGAGCTGGGTGGGAGGCTCGTGTAAACTCAGGTGCCTGTTTTGAGCACCTAAGAATCGACCCGACCGCTAGGGAAGACCGCCCGCCAATCTTGGCAGGGACAGCGGCCGCGTTGGCAGGAGAACACGTGGCAAGAACCGGGCATCCCGCCCACTGTCGTACAGATCGGCCCCGACACTGCCCCTGCAGGGGCCATCAAGTCCCGGGCTTGATGCCATATGTCACCTGCGTGCGCAGGCATACCCGTTGCGGCCCCGTGCAGGCAGCAGGACTATGGCCGGACGTACCTGCGAACCTCCACATATAGTGTATATTGATGTAGATTGCTCAATGTGGCATGGACGAGAAGTACGAGACCAGGAAGATCCAGTTTACCGGCAAGTCGTCGTATATCATATCACTGCCGAAGAAGTGGATAGACGAGTTGGGCCTGACCCGGGGCGACCAGATCCGCATATCCAAGAAGGGGTCCACCAACCTGATGCTCACCCCGCCCGACGTCCAGCCCAAGACGGCGCAGTTCGATACTGCCACCGTCGAGATTGGCGCCAACGATAGCGCCGACACTGTAGCCCGCCGGCTTATATCGCTGTACTTTCTGGGGTTCAAGACAATAAACGTCCGGCCAAAGTCCGGCCGGCTAAAGCCCAGCCAGCGGCTCCACATCAAGGAGACGGTCAGGAGGATGCTGATGGGCTCCGAGATAATATCAGATTCCTCGGAGATGATAACCGTCCAAGTGCTCATCAATCTGCTGGAGCTCACCGTGGAGGGGGCGTTCAAGAGGATGGTCCACCTGGCAAAGTCTGTCTCCCGGGATGCCCTGCTGGCCGTACAGGAGAACAACAAAGAGCTAGCCGCCGAGGTGGCCAACATGGACGACGAGATAGACAGGTTCGGATTCTACATAATACGCCAGCTGAAACTGGCCATCCAGAACGACCATGTCCTCCGGGAGATGGGATTCCAGAGCGCCCGCAGCTGCCTGGGGTACAGGGTCCTGGTCAAGAACATAGAGAGGGCCGGCGACCACGCGGTCCTGATAGCCAAGGACGTGCTGGAGTTCGACAAGCGGATAGACGAGGATGCCATCGTGACGCTGCAGGACATGAACGCCTTTGCCCTGTCGGTGCTGGACGATGCCTGCCTGGCACTATTCAAGGACGACTACGCCCAGGCTGAGGCCACCATAGCCAAGGCGTCGCGGATATCCGAGTACGACGACCGGCTTCAAGGCATAACTGGAAACATCTGGGACAACGAGATCGTCTTCAGGATACGGCGCATGGCAGACAACATCCGGCGCATATCCGAGTATTCGGTGGACATAGCAGAGATCGTCCTGAACCTAAACATCGAGAAGACCCTGAAGGAGAGATCATAGGGGCCGGGGCGCGGTGCGGCGCAACCGCCTTGCCCGCGCATGACGGCACCTGTGTAGGCCCATCCAAGCCCCAAGCACAGTGCCGCCAAATGGCACGCAGGTGCGCCGACCGGCGCGCAGCAACCGGCCATAGTGGCTTGAATAAAGATCCGCAACAGATGCGCCGAGTACTCGGCCAAGCCGACATGCGCGCTTGAGCGCGGATCCGCTGTCGGGCCGGCCAGTGGGCCGCATGCGGCGGACACGTTTAGGCTCAGCACTAGTATCTGATGGCGTTCACTGGCATGTCCGGTACGATTTACACGGCTTGAATGTCATATGGCCAGATCATACTTTACATGTGTGTAAAAGATGTCAGACCAGTACTGCAAAAACACTTTTTGTGTGTTTTCTGGCATCATACTGACCTCAAACGCATACGGCCGGCCCGCACCATGATTTAATTAATGGGCCGGGGAGCCGCCCTCAAGTTGGCGGTAGCAGAATCCAAGGTGGCCGACATAATAAAGGCCCTGGGCAGTCTTGAGGACGATCTGGACTCGCTGGACTCCAAGGTGGCCGACATGAAGCGCCAGCTGGCCGTGAGGGCCCAAAAGGAGACCGATGCACTGTACGAGAACGTTCGTGAGAAGGCGAGCGCCGAGGCCGAGGGCATAATAGGCGAGGCCCGGGATAAGGCAAACGCCGAGGCCGCTCGAATATCCAAGGATGCAGACTCGCGACTAGAGGAGATCCGGACCGGCATCGACGCCGGCTTTGAGGATGCCGTCAGCGTGGTTGTCTCCACCGTCATGAAGCCATAAGACTTCTAGCCGCATGTGCGCCGCCTATTTTGTACCTCCCAAGCGCAGATGGTCCATGTGTTGTACAAGAATCATGTCGCTTAGGCGCAGCTAAGAGGACGCCGCAAGATTACAATAAGCTGTTTGGATCGGAGA
>JAGWAW010000152.1:0-3401 GCA_021296165.1 Nitrosopumilaceae archaeon
TGGTTGCAAACGCGTTGTCCGGGTCTGACTGATACGCCAGTATTGCGTTGTGGACGATGGCCTGGACCTGGGAGTCGCGGATGTAGTAGCCGGATGCAAAGACATACCCGTCGTACAGGTACAGCCACGTCCGCTTATCTTGGCTGGTGTCGGTGTCTGGATTTATGAAGATGTAGGATGTCCAAGTGCCGCCGTTGGCGAGCAGCTCTTCCTGAATCTGGGGCCATGTCTTCTCCCCCTGGTGGAGTGATCCGGCCGGTACCTTCCCCACCAAGTGCGGATAGGCGCCGTGGGCCACGGTCTCTGAGGTGTCAAAGTCCAGCACGAGCGGGTACAGGGAATCATTATCCGCCGACACCTCCGGGGTGATCATGTCGAATGCGGCCTTGTCTTCGTTCTGGTATAGGAACACCGCACGGTCTACCGCCGACTGGACCTCGGAGTCTGGGAGATAGTAGCCGGACTGGAAGAGGAGATCGTCGTACAGGTACAGCCATGCGCGCTTGACCTGCTCTGTACCCGTAGCCAGGTTTATGGTTGCCCGCTCCAACCATGCACTCCCGTCTTCTGTTAGATCGTCATAAAAGCTCGACAGTTCCCGGTCGGCGCTCACCCCGAGTCCGTTGAGATCGTCCACGTAGTCTGACGGGGTGCCCTTGGCCCACGCCGTACCCGTCAGGGTCAGGACGGTTGCATAAAGCGAGTCATCTGCGCCCAGATCTGCACCGCTGTTTATTCCCTCAAACGAGTCCGCCCCTGCCCTGTAGTTGGAGACTGCCAGATCCACTATGGCCTGTACCCGGGCGTCAGGGAGGTAGTAGCCTGAGGCGAAGATGTACCCGTCGTGCAGCTGCAGGTAGGCGCGCTTGAGCTGGTCGGTACGCGTATCGGGGTTTGTAAAGACGTAGGATGCCCAGGCGTCTCCGTCTGCAAGCAGCTCTTCCTGAATCTGGGGCCACGGCCTATCGGCCAGATGGAGAGACCCGGTCGGCACAGCCCCCAGCAGGCGCGGATAGGCGCCGTGGGCCACGGTCTCTGAGGTGTCAAACTCCAGCACGAACGGATATAGCGCATCCGTATGGGCGGGCTCCCCCGGCGTGATGATCTCAAAGGCGGTCTCGCCGTTGGACTGGTACAGGAGCTGGGCGCCATCCACCAGAGACTGTATTCGCGAGTCAGGCAGGTAGTAGCCGGCTCCAAAGATGTGTCCGTCGTGCATCTCCAGCCACATGCGCACTGTCTGCAGTGTGTTGGCGCCGGGATTCTGAGCGGTGTATGACATCCAAGTGTGCCCGTACGCTTCCAGCTCGTCGATGATCTGTTCGTATGGTTTGGCAGCCGTGTGGAGGAACGTATCCGAAGCGCCGTCCGCGTGGACGAATATGGAGGGGCCGTCTGCGCCGGTAATACCGTCAAAGGCTGCCGCTCCACCCGACTTGTACCTGTCGACCGCCTCTTCCACCAATCCCTGGACCGCCGTGTCGTGCAGGTAGTACCCGGAGCCAAAGATGTACCCGTCGTGCCCATACAACCAGGAGCGCTTCTCCTGGACTATGCTGGTGTCCGGATGCGGGAACATGTGGTTTACCCAAGTGCCCCCGTTCACGGTGATGTCGTTCAGAATAACGTCCAGCGGCCTGTCCGCCCTGCTTAGGGTGTCCTGGAAGATACCCTCCAGATCGGGATCTACACTGTGGGCCACCACCCTGTCTGCATCGGCGTTCAAGACGAATACGTCTGGGGCGTGCCTGGTCTGCGCGTCCATGGCCCCAAAGGCACCATCTCCAGTGGAACCATACCCGAGAACCACGTCTGTCACCGTGGATACCACCCTGGCTTCGATACTCCCAATATCAAACCTGTCCAGAACGATGAGTGGGCCGTCAGGCAGACTCGCCATGACGTCTTGGGCCGGGGCATCCTGAGAGTCGTATATGGTGATCACCGCAAGCGGCGCCAGCGGATCCGTCACATCGATTACCTGTATTGCATCGTCCGTATAGCTTGTCACCAGAACATAGGTGCGGTCCGATACCGTGACGGTTGCCATGCTGCTTGCGCCCCCAAGTCCGTCAAAGCCGTCCTCACCGTCTGTAATGACGCCCGCCGGCGAGGGGGCGGCCGGGTCGGTCACGTCTATCACCTGGATGGCGTTGTCCCCGAAGCCTGATGCCAGCAAGTATGTGCTGCCGGATGTGGCAACAACCTCTACGCGGCTTACAAGATCAAGGGCGTCAAAGCCCCCCTCGTCATCTTCGATGACGGCCACCGGCGAGGGGGCATCCAGATCAGTCACGTCGATTATCTGGACATAGCTCTTCGCATAGCTGGCCACTATGGCGTACGTGCTGCCGGATATGGTATGGATGTCGATGTGTGACGGTTGGGACAGATCAAAGCCGTCGGCGATGACGCCCGCCGGCGAGGGGGCGGCCGGGTCGGTCACGTCTATCACCTGGATGGCGTCGTCTGTAAAGCCCGCCACCAAGGCGTACGTGCCGTCCTGCGTGTTGACTATCGCTATGCTGATTGCTCCCCCAAGCTCCTCAAAGCCGTCCACGCCGTCCTTTATGGCGGCCACGGGTACAGGCGAGGCCGGATCACTCATATCAACCACCTGAACGGCACCGGCCAGCAAGCTGGCCACCAAGGCGTAGGTGGTCCCATGTGCCGTAACCACCACTATCTCGAACGGACCTTCAAGCGCATCAAAGCCGCCCACGCCGTCCTCAAAACTTGCGACAGGTACCGGGGAGGTCGGGTCGGTCACGTCTATCACCTGGACGGCGTTGTCCAGGTAGCCTGCCACCAAGGCGTACGTGCTGCCCGATATTGTGGTTACTGCAATGGCATTTCCACCGCCCAGCGCCTCAAAGCCGCTCTCTCCGTCCCGAAGACTGGCGACAGGTACCGGGGAGGTCGGGTCGGTCACGTCTATCACCTGGACGGCGTTGTCCAGGTAGCTCGTCACCAAGGCGTACGTGCTGCCCGACTCGGTGGTGGTTATCGATATCCATCTCGGTTCGTCAAGTGCGTCAAAGGCAGCCTGCTCGTTGATCATGCTCTCCGATTGGGCCAATGCCGACACGGGCACCATCACTGCAAGCGCGGCAAGGACGACGGTCATAACGGCTGGGGCGCACAGCTGCAATACCAATATGCCGCCAAGTGAGATATCGGTCTATATAATGGTGCCTCCCGCAGGTGCCTCCCGCAGGTGCCTCCCGCAAAGACGGGTGATTGATCTAAATGCCTCAAATCTGGCCCAAAAAACCGATTCAGACAGGTGTACGACGGCCATTCGGCGGCGTTTTGGAACAATATGCGGCAAAGTCCGACCAGAACCGGGGCATGTATCGTCATTCGGCGGCGTTTTGGAACAATATTCGGCAAAGTCCGGC
>JAGWAW010000152.1:3549-4823 GCA_021296165.1 Nitrosopumilaceae archaeon
CACCAGCGAGTCCTCCCTGTTTATGCCCCGGGCGGAGTTGGTCCGGTCGGCGAACGTGCCGTTGACCCTCTCCTGCTTGATACTGGTGTGACAGACACCCACACGCTTGACACCATGATGTATCATATTGTGCGCGACCCGCGCGTCAGATCCGCAGTGACGCAGGCAGCCATCAAGACAGGCGCGGCCACGATGAAGGCGGCCAGGAATGATGGCATGGAGCCGGAGTTCAAGACGCCCGCCATAAAACTCAACAACCAATGCTGGCGCCTCAACCCCGTCGCGGGCGGCTACATCGCGACGGGCAACATTGGCTCCGGGAAGCACCCGGTGCGCGTGGCGATCGGCGTGCCCAAGGACGTCGGTGACAGGGTGTCGGAGCATCGCCTAGGAGAGTTGACCATAACGTCGGAAAAATACACGATATCATACACAAAGGACGTGGACCCATGCCCGGCCGCGACCCCACCCTCGGTAGCAGGTACAGCATCATCGAACTGACGTCCGGCGTGGACCGCGTCGCCGGCCCGCCGAAGAATGTGCTCGGCATAGACATCAACGCCACCAACATGACCATCAGCGACAACCACACCACACTACAAGTCGACATATCAAAGGGGGTGGAGAGCGTGCTGGCTGCCAAGGTCGCCATGGCGCGGGCCGCGAAGCGGGACCACACCAAGTGGGAGCAGAAGCGCGGCAGGCCGGTGTCGCATGACAAAGAGCGCTCCAAGGAGCATCATATGCGCGTAATACATGGCGGCCCCCGAAAACACCGGAAACTCAAGCGGTTCTGGAAGGCGGCGGGGAGCCGGCGCGACGCCGAGAAGCATGCCATTACTATGCAAGAGCGGGAGGCGCTGGCAGAGCCCAGAAAGGCGTGGCGCGTGCAGATTCGGGAGGCGAGGGGTGATGTGGAGCGCCAACGCGCCATAAAGACAGAGCGCGACCAAACCACCAAATCCAAAAAGGCCGAGACGCAGCAACTGAAGGAGGCCGACTGTACATGCAAGAGCGAGCGGGCCCGCATAGACAGGGAGGCGGAGCGGTGCATCGTCCCGCAAAATATGGAGACCGACGTGGCGTCGTCGCTGCAAAAGATCGCCGCAAACCATACCAAGATGAATGAGGCAGCCAGGGCGTCAAGGCGCCTGATGCACGCGATGCATGTCATGTCCTTGTTCGCAGTAAGTTGGGCGCAGGCGACCGACGCGCTGGTCGGGCTGGAGGACCTGCGCGGCATGTCCAGCGGCTGGATGCGCGAGAGCAAGCGG
>JAGWAW010000153.1:0-4643 GCA_021296165.1 Nitrosopumilaceae archaeon
CTCCGATCCAAACAGCTTATTGTAATCTTGCGGCGTCCTCTTAGCTGCGCCTAAGCGACATGATTCTTGTACAACACAATCTACTGTAAGCTCGCAAATGGTTATATTTGAAACGTCGGCGCCCGTGGTCGGTAGCCCGATAGTCTAGCGGTCAATTGTTCACAGGCCAAGGATCCCGCGCTCTGGTTCTCGGAGGAGACACGCGGGGGCGGCAGTTCGAATCTGCCTCGGGCTACTGTATTAGTCTCCACTGTACCAGTCTAGCGAGATGCTAAGGCTATGCGCTCCAGCTCGTTCTTCTTCTTGACCGAGGGCGCCGCCGGGTCGTTTCGAGCAGCCAGTATCAGGTGTTCTGCCATCCACTCCTCCACCGGCCTAGGGTTGGCGTATGCCTTCTCCTTTATGCCGTCGGCTATAAAGCGCAGTGCCAGATCCACCCGGCGGATAGGTGCCACATCCACCGACAGGTGGTATGTGGTCCCACCATACACGATGCGGGTGGTGTCCTCGTTGGGTGCCGAATTCTCAATGGCCCGCACCAGCACTTCAACCGGGTTATGGCCAGTCCTGAGCGATATTATATCAAAGGCCGTCTTTACCGTGTTGATGGCCCGGATCTTCTTTCCGGCCATCCGTCCGGTGTTCTTGGCGTAGCGCTTGCCAAAGTGCATGATCTTGTTGCACAACCTCTCCACCACGTTGACGTCGGCCTTGTTATACCGCTTGAGGGCGGAACGGCCGAATGTGTACGGCAGTATCTGCCGGCGTAGTGAGATGGCGGTCTTGAGTCCCGGATCCCGGATCTCTATGCTGCTCAGGTCGTACTTGCGGAATAGTAGCATCTCGCCGGCACTCACGCCAATTACCTCCGGGGCTTCTCCTTCTTGCCGATGACCAGCTCGTGCAGCGACGTGCCGTTCACCTTGAACACCTTGAACCGCACGCCGGGTATATCACCCATGGCGCCTCCCTGAGTGGCCCCCATCCCCTGGATATGGACCTCGTCGTGCTCGTCTATAAAGTTCAGCGCCCCGTCTCGAGGGAGGAACGCAGACACGGACTTGCCGTTCTTTATGAGCTGGACGCGGACGCATTTCCTCACGGCGGAGTTGGGCTGCTTTGCCGCAACGCCTATCTTCTCCAAGACTATACCCCGTCCTTGGGGAGCTCCGGCCAGCGGATCCGCCTTCTTGTCTATTCCCAGCTTACGCCTCTTGAACGACGAGATTGCCCACCTCTGGCGCTTCCTCTTTGTCTTAAGGACACGGCCTGCGAACAGCCCCAAGGGAGATTTGGTCATGCTACCACTCCACCGTCTGCCGCTGTGGACTATTTATCAGTACGGAACCGATGTCAAAGTACCGCTTTGCCAGAAGGCGTGCCTTCTCGGCGTTGCGGCCCTCCCGGCCCACCACTATGCCCTTCTTGCCCGGATCCACCGTGACTTTGGCCTGCCGGGTGCCGTCAGGACTGTCTACTATAGTTACGTCCGAGACCAGCTTGTTGTTCAGGAGGTTCTTTAGGAACTTCTCGGGCTCCTCGTGAAATTCCACCAGCTCCACGTTCCTCTTTATCATGCTCTGGAGAGACTTGATGTGCACGCCACCCTTGCCTATGGCCAAGCCCATCTTGCCGGATCCCACCACGAATATGATGCGGTCCTTCTTTTCATCCTCCACACAGTCCCGGGCCGTAGACTTGGTCACCCTCTGGAACAGAGACATCAGTCGCATCTGCTCGCTGGTTAGTCTAATGGCATGCATCATGTACCACGATTACGCCTGGACTCCATTGGTCTCATTTATAGCTTGATTGATTGACAGTATCACTCATTCTCCTTCATTATTGACTGCACCAGGGAGTCGTCCACCCCCATGATGGCCAGTGCCGAGACACGGAACTGCAGCCCGCACAGCTTGCCCAGAGCCACCGACGTTCCCCCATACCGCATGATGGGCACTTTGGACTTCTCGACAGATTCTGAGGCCTTGTGGAACAGGGTTGCGTTGTTTGAATCGGAGAGCACCACTAGGCTAGGATCCCCCGCCGCGTTCATTACTTGACGGGCGCCGGTTACCAGACGCTTCTCGTGTACCGCATCCTTGAGAGTCTTGGCAAGCAGTTTGCTCATGTGGCAACTCCGGCCACAGGGGATTTATATGTTAAGATACTGGAATGTACCCAAAAATTACAACCATGGATCAGGAAGCCGTACCGCCCGCAGAAGACAGACCATCATCCACCGCTAGGCTTTTGCCACCTTCATGAGATCCGCCATCTTGATGTCCATTCCAAACCTGTCCTCGTTCCGCTTCATGTAGCGATATATTGCAATGACGTCGGGGATCGACTTTATCATGCTGAAGTTCCGGTGTATCTTTTTGTGTACAAACCCAAAGACCTTGTCATATACAGCAAAGTGCTTCTCGACTGCCCTCTCGTACGCCTCAAAGTCGTCCATATTTTCCAGAAATATCTCAACACACTGCATGCTGGGGATTATTCCCTCGCCCAAGAGGGCATACACAGTCCCTATGGACTCGCCGACGCCCACCACCTTGCCTAAGTGGTACGGCTTGCAGTGGCCCGGTGTGGCAAGCCGGATGGGGCGCCCCTTGGTGGCCAGAACCCTCCCGCCGTGCTTCTTCAGGAACGCGTCGGTGGCCTTGACATGGTTCTTGTTGTAGTCCCCGGCCCCAATGTGCGCCGTACTCGGACCCAGCGGAAAATACCAAAAGTACCCGGACATGCCGGGGAACGGCTCGATATAGAAATCGTCGTACGGAACGCCGTTCTCATACTCCACCTTGTACTCGTAGGTTGGCAGGAAAAAGTCCCGCTTCAGCCTAGGCAGGTATGACCGGTGGAATCCGGTGCAGTCCACGATCATGTCATAATCCTGGTTCAGGCGTTCCAGCTTTGGCGCCTCCCCGTACCGGACGTCGCAGTCCTTGATAAAGTCCTTGATCAGCCCCAGCTTGTTGTACGTGCACAGGCCGTGCAGCCCTATACCGAACTCCACACCCCCGCTCATACGGACGTCCATGCGGTGGCCGTCGTGTATCAGAAAGTCTCCAAAGTTCCGGCCCGTCTTTCTGCAGAACTCCTCCAGTACAGGCCTTATGGTACCCCAGGCGCATATCGAGTCGTGTCGTTCGCTGGTGCTCCGCTCATACCCCACCGCATCGTGCCCGGTATCCCGCAGCCGGGCCATGAGATAGCTTCCGGCCACTCCCATGCCCATAACCGCAATCCTCATGCGTTCCGGCGCACCATCACCCAATAAAAAACACGCTGTCCCGGGGCACGTACATACTCAACCCCCCTGCTAATTTTAGACACACTATACAGGTTGATACCACACATTGCCATATATTGCCAATTGAAAGGCCGATATGCTCGCATCACATCAAAATCAGGCCTAGATTGGGGGGGGTTGAGTGTGTACCCGGGGCACTACCTTCGGTCCCGGCGTTAACTTCCAGCCTGCGCCGGTATACTCATAATACGCCGGAACATATAGAAGTTATGCGGCGGGCGGCGGTCTTTGCAGTTGTAGTTCTCTCCGTCGCGGTCCTGTCGTCCACCCCCACGGCATCAGCCGAGGCCGTCCGCGGCACCACCAACGGCGGGGCGCTAGATGTGGTGATAACCCCCGGCAGAGATGGATTCGGCATGGAGTTCGTAAATCCGGTCACCGGCCAGACGCAGGAGCACGTGGATTATACGGTGGCGGTGAGCAACGGGGGCGAATACACCTTCGGACCCATCCAGCTCACCCACACCAGCCCGGGAAGAGTCACCATACCGGCAGTCTTGGGGGACGGCGCCAACCAGATCGCGGTGTCGGTGCACGGAATACTCTTCATACCAATAGACGAGGAGACACTGACGCTGGATGTCGTGCTGGGCGCACAGGAGGAGATGTCCGTGCCCGGGTGGGTAAAGACCAACGCCGGGTGGTGGGCCCAAGGGCAGATAGACGACGGCACGTTTCTGACAGGCATAGAGTACCTGATAAGCGAGGGCATCATAGCGGTGGAGGCCGCCCCCGGGGGGGAGTCGTCGGAATCCATACCCGGGTGGGTAAAGACCACTGCCGGGTGGTGGGCCCAAGGGCTAGTAAGCGACGTGGAGTTCCTGAATGCCTTGGAGTACCTGATAGAGCAGGGCGCCATAACTATAGCTGCGGCAGGGCCGGTGCTGGGCGGCGTGGATCTGAGCCACGCGTCGGCGCCGTACGGAGACGATGACACCCCCATAACCATAATCGAGTTCGGTGACTACCAGTGTCCCAACTGCAGGAGCTGGTTTGACAACACCCGGCCGGCCATACAGTCCGAGTACGTGGACACCGGAATGGCTAGAATATACTTTGTAGACCTAGCGTTCATCGGTCCGGACTCGGCCGGCGCCGCGGCGGCCTCATACTGCGCCGAGGAGCAGGGCATGTACTGGGAGTACCATGACGAGCTGTACGGAAACCAGGGCAGCATACAGAGCGGCTGGGCGTCCGACGCCAGCTTGGCGCAATACGCAGTCGGTCTGGGGCTGGATGCTGAGTCCTTTGGATCGTGTCTTGCCCGAGATCACAGCGAGCGCATCGCGTTCAACGCCCTGCAGGCCCAGAACATCGGCATAGA
>JAGWAW010000153.1:4691-5714 GCA_021296165.1 Nitrosopumilaceae archaeon
CGGTCTTTGAGACGGCCATGCAGGGCCTGCTGAGATGAGTACACGGCCTGCACGGCGCCGGAGATTACCTGCCCGGACATGGCCTGCCGCACGTATGCCTCGTATGTGGTCTGACCCCTCCCCCCGGGCACGCCTCCGTCATATGGTATAGATGTTTTAGGTGCTCCAGCAGTATGCGCGCGTCGCGGCAGTCTGCCCGTGCCGTGCCTGTCCTCTTGACGGCCCGGGCCTCGGCCTCGGCGTCCCGCAGGATATGCGTCCAGCACCACAGTATGGTATACAGCGTGTCACATATGGCGTACCCATCGACGGTGGCCGGCTTGCCGGGACCATGATGTGCTCCTCGAACGTGGCCTAGGAGCGGAGGCGGCCAGATAGTAGAATATCGTGTTGCCGGAGGCGGCCACCCACGCCCAGCCGCCCCTCCCCATGATGGGATATGAGGTCTCGTCGTACCCCATATAGTCGGTGTCCTTGAGGCTGTCCCTCATGGTTTGGGCCTCTGGCTCCAGCCCAACGGTCACCGCATCCAGGGCGTGCTGGACTGCCGTCTTGGAGAACCTCTCAACACACTTGTCGTTCAGGGAGTCTGCTATTCCCTCGTACGTGCCCTTCTCCCAAGAGTTGGATGCCCCGGTCGGCGGGTTAGGTCCCAGCGACGTACCCCATACCATGCCGGTCTTGGCCTCGGTCATTCCGCCGCAGTCCAGTCACTCGCACGTCTCGACTATATGACATGCGGTAATGGAATGGGACGGAGGTGGTACGTCGGTCCTCATCTCAGATACCATCCTGACCGTCTTCAGGTTAGTGCCTCCGCACGAGCCGCACCTGTCCGGGATGTGACGCATGGTCTGGTGCCTTCCGGTTGACCAACACGTCCTTGTGCCCTGTGCGTCGGCTGCGCCTGCCGTCGGGGTTGTTCTTTTTCCGCCCCTTCTAGTCGGGTATGCGCCACATACGCTGGAACTTGTACTTTTTCCAGCTCAGCGTGCAGCCGCAACCGCTGCAGTGGGCCAACTA
>JAGWAW010000154.1:0-3850 GCA_021296165.1 Nitrosopumilaceae archaeon
AGGACCCCAAGTGGATGGAGGCTGACATCAATGGCTGACGATCAGGACGGAGCGCGACATGATTTCCATACACTACACACCCAGCGAGCCCGCCAAATAGTAATAAGGTAGGCGCCGTTCACCCTGCCCGTGCCGCGCCCCGCGCTCCAGACCCGCCACCTCATAATAATAGGGATACTGGCCCTGGCATTCTCCACCGCCTTCATAGCCAGGTCCCAGCCGCTGGAGTACGGCTTTGAGCTGCACGAGTTCGACCCGTACTTCAACTATCGCGCCACCGAATATCTGGTGGAGAACGGCATGGAGGCATACTACGCCTGGGACGACGACCTCAGCTGGTACCCCGACGGGAGGGACGTCTCGGCCGGCTCACAGGTCATACTCCACCAAACCGCTGCGGCTGCCTACCTGCTCTTCGGCGGCGGCTCCACCCTGTACGACTTTACCATAATGTTCCCCGTCGTCATAGGATCCCTGGCAGTCATAGTGATGTTCGCCCTTGTGCGGGTCATCGGGGGGACCACCGCGGGCCTGATATCGGCAATGCTGATGGCCGTCTCCCTGCCCATAATACTCCGGGGCATGGCCGGGTGGTTCAAGTCCGAGCCTCTGGGGCTGTTCTACGGCCTGCTGGGGGCGTACCTGCTCCTGAGCGGCCTCAAGTCCGGGAACAGGCCGGTGGCCGCCGCCAAGCTCTTCGCGGGAGGCCTCATCATCTCGTTCTCGCTGTCGGCGTGGGGCGGCTCGCAGTTCTTCATACTGCCGGTGGGCATCTTCATAATGTGTCTGCCGTTCCTGCGCCGAGACCACTCGTTCCTGCTGTGGGCCGTGCCGCTGTTCTCCATATCCCTCCTCTCCACCAGCCTGCTCTTCGAGCGGCCGGGAGCCGACTTCGTATTTGGCCTGGGCGGAGTGGCCATAATAGGCCCCACCGTCTTTCTGGTGGCGTGCCATGTGGTCCGCCACATAGGTGGCGAGGCGCGGGTGCGCCGCAACTGCGCCCTGCTGCTCATAGGCATCATGGTGGGTGGGATAGGGGCAGTCGCGGCGGCCTCCGAGACGAGCCTGGTAGCCACCCCCAGCTTCCGGTACCTCAACGCGGTGAACCCGTTCCTAACGGCGACCAACGCCCTGACAGAGTCCGTGTCAGAGCACCAGTCGGCCACCATACAGCAGTCATTCCTCTTCCACTCGGTGCTGATGATATTCGCCGGGATTGGGGTGTGGCTGCTACTGGACCGGCGGGCCGGCGAGTTCCACCGCATCAGGCCCGAGATGGTGGCCTTTGCCCTCATAGTGGGCATGTTCGGCGTGTACATCAGCTCCTCCTTCATACGGCTGGAGGTCTTTGGATCGGTGGCCGTCATAATACTCTCGTCGCTGGGCATATCCGTGCTGGCCCGGCGGCTGATGACCGACCACTCCAAGTCCCGGGCCCCCGTTCCCGTCAGGGCGGGAATGGTGGCCGGCATCGCCATACTGCTGGTCATGCCCCTGGTGGTGCCCGACGGCAACACAATCCAAGCCGCCCGGGGACCGCCCAGCATACTGAATGGCGCCAGCGTGTACGACACAGTAACCGACGACTGGCTGGACGCCTACGAGTGGGTCCGCACCAGCACGCCGCCTGATGCCGTGGTGGCATCCTGGTGGGACTACGGCTACTGGACCCAGACCCTGGGGGAGCGGGCCAGCATAGCGGACAACGCCACCACCGACAGCGAGCGCATAAGGGACATAGCAGTCATGTTCCTTAGCGCGCCCGACGATGCGCATGCCCGGCTACAGAACCTGCACGCCGACTACATCATGATATTCGTTATGGGCGAAAGGCTGTTCACTGGCGCCGAGCCCGTGTACGTGCTGGGCGGCGGGGGCGACGAGTCCAAGAAGCAGTGGTTCATGAGGATAGCCGGCGAGGACGTCTCCAAGTACACGCTCCCCGACGGCATCAGCGGGACCGACTACTTCTGGGACAACACCATACTAGGCAAGATGATGCCGTTCACGCCCATCATATACCTCGAACCCAACACCAACGCCCAGTTCACCGAGTACATACCGGGCACCATACCCGTCTACGCCAAGGATATCAAATACCCCGCCGACGGCTCGGGGCCGCTCAGGCTGGCATATGCATCACCCAGCTTCGAGGACGACACCGAGCAGATCGTGTTCGGCATATTCATCTACGAGGTCAACGACTCGTACACGCCGGTGGACTGAGGCGCATGGCCCAACGTACCTAGTCTTGCTTCTGGTACCTGGATGCCAGCCTGTACCTGGCGTACTTGTCATCAGGCGAGAAGCGGGCCGGGTGCGCCAGCGGAGCGTCCGCCCCGCAGCGCGGGCAGGCCTCCCGCATAGTGTAGGCGCGGCACGCCGAGCATCGCCGCAGCTGGAACCTCACCTAGTCCTCCCGGCTCTTCCTGGACTCCTCGCGCTGGAACGAGAACGTCCCGCCGGCGCCCAGTATGCCCTTTTGGATCTCGGCCACCATGGGTTTGAGGGTCTTCTCGGCCGACTTGAAGTCGCCGGCCGTTATCGCGACGCGGTACCGGGGGGCCCCCAGATACGTCACGCTGCTGCCGAGGTACCGCGCGTCCAGCCCGACCAGTATATCCCGGATGCGCTCCGCCCCGTCGGGGCGCTGGCAGGTCATCTCCACCACCCCCCGGATCTCCACGGTGGGCAGCTTTATCCTAGAGCAGACATACCTTACCGCGTCCAGCGTCTTGGGAGGGACACCGGCCTTCTCCAGCAGGTCGGTCCCCCCGCGCGCCACACTCAGGAACGCATCATACACCGAGTCGAACCTCTCGTACAGGGCATTCTCCAGGTCCCGGACCGCCCCCTCGGTCAGCGAGCCCTTCTCGGCTACGCCGGCCAAGAGGGTCTGGCCCTTCTCGAACCGCTTCACCTCCCGAAGCTTCTTCTTGCGCTGATCGCCGGAGACCTGCTTTAGCGACAGGTCGATGTCCCCCCGGGCCGGGTTGACCTTCTTGACCCGGAGCACCTTCTTCTCCCCCCTCTTGACGTAGCGGTTTATCGCTTTTATCCAGCCGGGCGCAATCTCCTGGGTGTGCAGGAACCCCTGCAGCCCGTCGTACTCGTCCAGCGTGACGTAGGCTCCCTGATCTATGATCTTGACCACAGTAGCCAGTACTATCTCGCCTGGCTCGGGGAACTCGACATCGTCGGACACATGGGCGCTCCCATCCGCGCGTAATTTAACCCTAGAGGCTATGCGTAATCGCACAACTTGGCAGCATTGGGCGGTCCCGGACCATTCCGGCCGGCACCGTCCACCCCGGGTCCGCCCACATTCTGGCGCCCCGGTTTGTGCGCCCCCGGCAGGCGCCATTCGGCGCCTGCGCTGCGGCCCTCTAACAGCCGCAAGACGTTGGATAATGTTGATCTTTGTCGCCCCGACATGCGCAGGTCGACGACCGCCTCACGCAGCATGTGCAACATGGTTTGGAGCGTGACCCCGCGCGCCTGGCCGGTACGGCCCATATACTCCATGACAAGCACCGTGACGGTGCGAAACAGGATGGTAATGCGGCGCCCGAGCGTGCGAATCCGCAAGCCGGTTAGTGCGCCACGCCCTGTGGGATCCCCGCACGTCCTGTATGACATAGTCGGCGAAGCGCGACCGGAGACACGATCCGCAATTATATCCTGAGCGTGAAAATCCGGCCTCCTTGAGCGTAGTTTTCTTATTACGAATCATGTCTCGGTAGATGCCCGTATGGTGCACGGCCATGTGGTATAGTTCCTTTCCCCGTGCGCCTTTCCTGTACTCCCTGGCGGCGTGGTTGGACGCCGCGTTCACATAGTGGAACAGGCC
>JAGWAW010000154.1:3931-6899 GCA_021296165.1 Nitrosopumilaceae archaeon
GCGCTGATTTTTGCCATGTAATAGAGGTATTATGAGAATAAACTAGTGTCTGGATTACGCATAAGATCTCCTGTTGAACTGCCCGGGTGTGGAGGCGTCTCACGGGGGCCGACATCCCCGAATCCGGCGCGGCAGGGCGCATTACAGACGCCACATCATCGTACTTTTAAATCGAGTAATTCTTATATATGTCAACTGGATTATACAAACTGGTGAAAGTATAATGCCTAAGGAAGGATTTAGATCCATAACCGTCTCAGAGGACGTCTACGACCGGTTCAATAGCGACTACCTCAAGAGCAAGAGCGACCTCGCCATCAGGGGAGTCCGCAGCCTCTCCGGCTATATCTCATATATGCTGGAGGAGCGCATGCGGGAGGACGAGGCGCTGTCCCTCCACGCCCCCATGATGAAGAAGATATCCGTCGACGACGGCCGGATAGTACTGCTGGACAACACGATCAATCGTATCGCCGAGGTCGTGGTTCGGGATGGGGAGCTCCACTGCCAGCTCTGCGAGGAGGACGGCTGCCTACACGTGGGCTTTGCCTACGCGCTGCCCGAGGTCAGCACCATACTGAGCGCGCACTCCACAGGGGAGCAGACCTGACGGCCTAGGCGGGACAGCATATCCCCTTGGGGAGAGATCCCCCGTTTTTTGAGGAGCGGTGTAGTGTGGCGGCGCGACCTTGTGTCCGAAAGGTTGCACGGCCCGCTTTCGACATCCATCCAGCAATATTTAGGATCCTATACGGCATTGCCGCCGCGCGCAGCGGCCGCCCCGCCACCCCGCATTGCCGCGCCGCCCAGCGGGGTGAACCGGAATGGTTCCCGGGGGGCATGCTAGCCAGACAGCCGGAATCCGTCCGAGCAACTCGTGGCCCGGACGCGGCGACCTAGTAGTCTATTCCCTCCTTGGCACGCATCCCCTTCCGGAACGGATGCTTTACCTCGCGCATCTCGGTTACCAGATCCGCGGCATCCAATACGGCGGGCCGGGCGTGGTTGCCCGTCAGTACCACGTCCACGTCCTCCCGGCGTGACCCCAGCATCTCCAGCACAGCCCCCTCATCCACCAAGCCCAGCTTTATGGCGTAGTTTATCTCGTCCAGGATCACGATATCGTACTCCCCCGAGGAGACATCGCGCCGGGCCATGGACATGGCCTCGGCGGCCACCCTCCTGTGCTGCTCTGGGGTGCTGGTATCATCCAGTATGCCCACAAAGCCCCTCCCCACGGCCATCATATCTAGCTCCGGCGCCAGCCTGGACGATGAGGTCATCTCTCCGTAGTGCCAGGACCCCTTGATGAACTGTATCATGCGTATCCTCCTGCCGTGCCCGACGGCCCGGAGCGCCAAGCCTAGGGCTGCGGTGGTCTTGCCCTTGCCCCCTCCCGTGTACACGATTACCAGCCCCCCCACGGCCCGACCCTGCATACGGCGCCTAAATCCCTTTGCCGCTGGCGCTCGATGAGCCCCCCGACACTAATGGTACGCCCCCCTAGAGCCCTGCAAAAGTATACGCCCATACCCAGTGTGCAATCCGCGCATAATCATATGCATATCTCGTTGCGGATCCTCCCGAGCCGGTACATCCGGAGGCCGTCCCACGTCAGATGGTGAACCAGCCAGACTTTGCATACGACAGAGCGATGTTCAGGGCAAAGAGCACGAAGGTAAGGGCATATACTGTGTACATCACCGTTGTGACCGTCCGCTCGGCCATCCGTCCCTCTATGATGGTGTGTATGAACTTGCCTCCGTCCAGTATGGGCAGGGGTAGCATGTTAATTATCCCTATGAAGAAGGAGATCATCCAGAGCCACAGCAGGAACAGCGAGAGGCTGGGGTCGCCCCACTGTATAAAGTCCAGCACCGGCTTGTACGAGAAGGCGTTGTCCCGCAGTATGCCTATGAGGCCGCGGCCCGGCTCGTCGGGGGACTCCATCACGTCCACCACAAACTCCATGGGTATGCCGTCCCGCAGTATGCTGACACTCACAGTCTCGCCGGAGGCCAGCCCCAGATCGGCAAAGTGCTCGGGCCTCAGTATCTCCGTGCCGCCCACCCCGGTTATTATGTCTCCGGCCATTATCCCGGCGGCCTCTGCCCCCATGCCCTCCATGACCGATAGCACCATCACCCCCTCGGGGGACTCGTAGAACACTCCCAGTATGGGCTCGGGTAGCACCAAGGCAAACACGGGGTTGGTGAGCAGCAGGGCCCCCAGCGCCGCCGCAAAAAGCACGTTCGAGGTGGCCCCCGCCCCTATCACCCGCAGCCTGGATATCTTGCGGGCCCGGTTGAACTCCTCCTCGTCGGGCTCCACGAACCCGGCGAACATCGCCACGAATATGGCAAAGCCGCCGTTCTTGATGCGTATGCGCTCCAGCGCCGCCACTATGCCGTGGGCGCCCTCGTGCATAACCAGCACTATGGGTATGGACATCAGAAAGTACGCTATGGAGTGCGCCGAGGTGAGCGTCACCCCCGGTATCAGCACCGTGAGCTCGGCAAAGTCCTGCGGCTCCACAAAGTACTTTGCCACGTTGTCCAGCAGGAACCAGAACGCGAACCCCATCATCAGAAAGCCGGCCACTACGCTCACGTCGGCAAACACGCGGATGCCCCGCCGTGTCCGGCCCAGTATCCGCACCAGCACGTCCTGGACCCCGGGGTTCTTGTACACCAGGCTGTAGAACTTGAGCTCCACGCCGCGCCTCTCCAGCTTCAGGGCCTTGGCAGTCCCCAAGACGGCCACCCATGCCAACAGCACGTATATGATGGGGTTCTGGCTTAGAATGTCCGCTTCCAATATATGAAAAATATTTTAGCGGTTGTAATTTATCGGTTGCCATGGGTATGGCCATCATTCTCACCACATACGGCAGCATGGAGGACGCCCGGGAGATCTCCGGCCGCATGGTGCGCGGGGGAGTAGCGGCCTGCGCCACCATAGTGCGGTG
>JAGWAW010000154.1:6932-7599 GCA_021296165.1 Nitrosopumilaceae archaeon
CTCTACAAGACCGCCGACGCCGGGGCGGACGCCCTCATGGCGGAGGTGGCCCGCACCCACCCGTACGACACCCCCGAGATAGCCCGGATACCGGTCTCGGACGTGCACCCGCCATACATGGCGTGGCTTGCCAGCCAGGCCCGCTAGGATACGGCGTACCGCAGCACGGCCACTACTCCCCCCAGATTGGTGACCCGCAGGCCCGTGTCGGTGCTGGAGTCCACCCCGTACATGATGACCCCGGACGCCTCGGCCGTATTGAGCAGCCCCACTACGTCCTCCTCGTCGTTGTCCTGGAACAGCCCCTCCGAGTAGACCATCCTGTCCACGGCGCCCGCCTTCAGGGCCGCGGCCGTCTCCGCATACCCCATCGTAAAACGCTTGCCGCCCCTGCCGGCCATGGCCATCACCTCCTCCAGCGCCGAGACGGCCCCGGCCAAGCGGGACTCGGAGACGGCCTTGCGGAGTATGTCTGAGCGCGCAAAGAGCCGTATGCCATCATCCCCGCCCGAGTCCACCCCCTCTGCTGTGCGGGGGCGATGGCCCATTCCGGCCAAGTGGTTGGCCAGGCGGTTCTTCGTAGTACCGGGGCCAAACACCACCATATGATCCCCCTTCACGTGGATGTCGGCGGCGGCCCGCGCCGCCCGCTCCATGTACGACTGCA
>JAGWAW010000155.1 GCA_021296165.1 Nitrosopumilaceae archaeon
TCTGCGAGGCGGTTCTGGCGTGCCCCTCCAGCCGATGCGGTCTCTGGCAAGCTGCAGCGTAGCGTTTCAGGCCTGGCCAGATTTGCCGTTTGACCAGAATCTGGCGGCGCGGCATGCCGGTGGACGACGCGATCCTCGGGGCGGCACCGCGCGGTCCGCCTGAACATTTGGTCTGAAACGTCACGTTGCTGCCGCCAATATCTCCTCCAAACGGTTATTATTGCCCAGAATCCCGCCCCACCCCATGGCCGTGCTGGAGGCACTTGTAATAGCAACCCTCATACTGGCGGGCGCTTGGGTAGGCTACAACTACTGGGAGCACTCTCTCACCGAGGATCCCTACGGCGATGCCGAGGCTCATGACATCGGGCAACCAGACCATCCTGCACCGTACGGCACCGCTCCCCCGCCCACACCGGCGCTGCGCATCTGACTCGCACCACATCCATTCCACTTATTACCAGTTTGGCGGTACCGGATCGCGAATGGTCCTCACCGAGCGGGAACGGCTCATCATATCTGTGGCCAATGCCCTCACCATATACGCCATAAAACGCAGCGAGAATTCCATACCCCTATCCACCACCCCGCATAGGTTCGTGCTGGATGCCATCCCCGAGAGCATGAGGGGCGGACTCACCGCCGACACAGTAGATGAGGTATTCACCTCCCTCTCAGGCGCGCAAAGCCCCCCCAACGGTTCATAAACCGCCCCGCCTCCCCCATGCACCATGGTGACTGTCTCCACCTTGGGATCCCACTGCTCCCTTCAGGTGCTTAAGGGCGCCAAGGACGAGGGGTTGGACACCCTGCTGGTCTGCGAGAGGAGGCGCATCAGCCTTTACGGCCGCTTCCCCTTCATAGACCGCATCGTCCCGGTGGATGCCTTCTCCGAGATACTGGACGGGGAGTGCTCCCTCATACTGGCCGATACCATACTGATACCCCACGGGACCCTGGTGGCCCAGATGGACCCTGCCGACATCGAGAGCATCAAAGCCCCGGTATTCGGCAACAAGCACATACTGCGGTGGGAGTCAGACCGCACGCTCAAGGAGAGGATGATGGCTGAGGCGGGCCTCCCAGTCCCCCGGGCGGTGGACTCGCCTGAACAGATATCCGGCCGGGTCATAGTAAAGCGTCAGGGGGCCGCCGGGGGCCGGGGCTACTTTACTGCCGCCTCCCCGCAGGAGTACCATGCCCGGCGGGAGGCCCTGATACGCGACGGCACCATATCCGCCGACGAGCGGCTCTACATCCAAGAGTATATTCCCGGCGTGCTGGCGTACCTGCAGTTCTTTTACTCGCCGCTGCGGGACGAGGTGGAGTTTTTCGGGTGTGACCAGCGCCACGAGTCTGACATCGAGGGGCTGGCGCGCATCCCGGCTCACGGCCAAAACCCCGACGACGTCCCCTCGTTCAACGTGATAGGAAACAGCCCCCTGGTGCTGCGCGAGTCCCTGCTGCAGGATGCCTACCGCATGGCCGAGGACTTTGTGGATGCCGCCCGGAGGCTGGCGCATCCGGGCATGAACGGGCCCTTCTGCATCGAGGGGGTGTACGACAGCGGGGCTCAGTTCAGCTCCTTTGAGTTCTCCGCCAGGATAGTGGCGGGCACCAACATCTACATGGAGGGCTCGCCATACTATACGCTGCTCTTCGGCGAGCCGCTCAGCATGGGCAGGCGCATAGCGCGGGAGATACGAAACGCGCACGACACCGGCCGGCTGCAAGATGTCACCACGTAGCGCGGGCTAGGGTACGTCGGCGACCACGCCCCTCTGCGACTTGATCACGTAGCGGTCCCGCAGTTTCACGCTCACCCAGTCGACGATCAGCACGGTGATCAGCACCACCAGCATAAAGAATGCAGTCTTCCCGTACTGGATGAACTTGATGTGGGTAATTATGTAAAAACCGATTCCACCGGCCCCCACCAAGCCCAGTATGCTGGTCTGCCGGACGTTGTAATCGAACATGTAAAGCAGGTGTCCCAAAAGATGCGACGCTGACTCGGGCACTACCACGAACCGCACAATCTGCAGCTTGGACAATCCGATGGAGCTGGCCGCATCCATCGGGTCCGCATCTATGGTCTCCATGGATTCGTACTGCAGCTTGGCCACAAATCCCAAGGTATACATGGTGATCGCCAGTACTCCGGCAAAGGGTCCGGGCCCCACCATGATAACGAACAGCAGGGCCCACATTATGGACGGAAACGTGCGCACCGCCGCCAGTATACCCCGCATCGGCGCGTACACCCACTTGCTGGTCAGGTTGCGGGACGCCAGAAGACTCATCGGAAAGGCCAAGGCGTATCCCACCATCGTTCCTATGAAAGCCATCAGTATGGTCTCCAGCATCGACCAGAACGCCCTGTCGACCATTCTGTATTCGACCTCCGCCAGCTCGGCGACCACCTCCCCTCCCAGCAGCCATAGATTGGGGAGCCCGTCCACGAATTCCCCCGGATTTGCTTCGATATGCCACGAGCCGGCGACCACCAAGGCGCCGATCATCCCTATCACGAGGTTACTCTTTGGGGTCATCGTACATCTCCAGTATCTCCTGAGTGGTGGAGTCGCCCGACTGAAAGTCCAGTATCGTGTCGTTGTCCACTCCAAGCTCCATCACCCTGCGCCCTTCCTGTATGACGGCAACCCGGTCGGCGAACTCCAAAGCCAGCCGTATGTCGTGGTGGATCATTACTGCGGTAAGCCTCGTATCCTTCTGCATGTCGGCCACCAGGTTCATTATCTCCCGGGACGTGGTACCGTCCAACTCGGAGACTATCTCGTCGGCCAACAGTATGCGCGGACCCTGCATGAACGCCCTGGCTATGGCCACGCGCCGCTTCTCGCCGCCGCTGAGCATGTAGGTCTTGCGATCCTCCTTGCCGAGCAGCCCCACCTTGTCAAGTACCCGGCGGGCCTCCTCTAGATCTTCTTCCGAATACCTCTTGAGGAGGAACTGCATGAGTCTCATCCTGGGCAGAGCCCCCATCATCACGTTATCCAGAACGGTGGAGTTGCGGACCAGCCCCAGGCTCTGCGGGATGTATCCTATCCTAGACATTATCTTCTGGAACTGTCTGTCCCGCTGGTCTGGCTTGCAGTCTTCCACCAGGACCGTCCCGCGACTGGGCACCATCATGCCGTTCATCAGTTTGAGCAGTGTGGACTTGCCGGACCCAGATAGTCCAACTATTGCATAGTTGATGCCTGCCTTGAACGTGTTTAGGTGCCTCTGAGCGTGGGATCGACGCTTAGAAGATATCATAATCACCAAGGTTTTCAAAACTGGCACCATCCATGGTTCATATCCTGAAAGGTCCGCTTGCGTCCAGCATAGTAGCAACCATTGCGCCGACAGCATAGCAAACATAATTTAAGATAGTCAATCATTACCCGATAGTATCACATGATTATAGAATGTATCTTCAATCGGGTGAATCTGCAAACCGTTTCCGAAAAAAGAAATTTTGACCACTATCTGTTGTTATCGTCCTAGTAGCCGATCGTCGAAGCCTGGCAAGGCGCTGAGGTTTTCACCAAAGGAGGCTAAGTGAAGAACGGTCGTGGTGGGCAGCATCGCATCAGCTCCATACAGGGCTAGCAGTATGTCGTTGTACTCATCTGTATTTAGCTCCAGCATGGCGTCAATCAGGGCCTTTCTGGTGTTCTCCGACATGTCGGAGCTCACCACCAGCACGTGTGAGGGCACCGGGCCTATCGTGAATGCGGGTTTTATCAGTCCACGATCTTCGTCTTCCAAATATGTGTGCAGGCGATCATTGCCGAAGGCTACGTCCACCTGGCCGCGGACCAAGAGGTCTGCGGCACCCCCGTACGAACCAGGAAATGCGTGGCTTGCAAATGCACTGTCAATGGCATCTTGCAGGGCGACAGCATCGTCTCCGTTGACGGCGACATGTCCCTCACTGACCAAGGTTCCGAATGGGCGGATAAATCCGGAGGAACCAGTCTGACTGGTGAAGGAGACCTTCTTACCGAGGACATCGTCTATCGAATCTATTTCGTTGTTGTCTACGCTTACCCAAGCAGTAGCCTGGTAGTAGATCCTACCACCATCAACCTCGGCCATCACCACATCGGCGTCTGCTAGCGTATGCGCAAACCAGCCAGGACCGGTGTCCATGATCGCTGCATCAATGTGGCCGAACCTTATCCCTTGGGGAATATTCACAATCTAATTGATCTCAAACAATAGCAAGATTTTGTCGATTTTTGTCCAAAATGTGCCTGTCCCT
>JAGWAW010000156.1 GCA_021296165.1 Nitrosopumilaceae archaeon
ATACACCTGTCTGGATAGGCTTTTGGGGGTCAGATTTGAGGCATTTGGATCAATCACCCGTCTTTGCGGGAGGAACCCCGAGTATGACTTAACTTGCGTGAGCGGGCGGCATGACCGGGCGTGGCTCCAGATACTGCAGCATCCAGTGGGGCAACAGGGCTGCTGGCGATATCGGCGTCACGGGAGCCAGACACTCCGGCATGGCCCGACTGCCAACTCCTGCGAGAAGGTCCCGGCAAGTGCTTCGGTGGGGTTCAATCCCGCCTGAGGCCGTTGAGATGCTCTTTCGGGGGCTGGGTGGGACCGCACCGGCCTCCGGATCGGGATTTCGAACATATGTAATTTTAATATATAAATACAAACCGCCGAGCTTTTTTGGTCATGATAGTGGATCTCCGACTGGATTCCAGAAGGGTGTTGGTGGTCGGGGGCGGCCGCGAGGCTACCAAGCGGGTCGCAGCCATGGTCGGGGAGAACTGCTCCATAACGGTGGTGAGCCCCGTCCTCTCTGATGCCATACTAGGGATGGCGGAGTCGGGCCGCATCACCGCCGTGCGGGAGATGGCCGACGCGTCCGTGGTGGAGCGGATATGTCCGGACGTGGTGGTTGCTGCTACCGACGACCGCCCTCTGAACCGGTCCCTGGTGGCCGAGGCGCGTCACCGTCGCATACTGGGGTACAGCTCCAGCGATCCGCAGTGTAGCGACTATGCTCACCTGGCGCAGGCAGAGTTCGGCGGCGCGGTCAGGGTGGCCGTCTCCACCGGCGGAAGGAGTCCGGCGGCGGCCAAGCTCATACGCGACGAGATCAGGCGGGCCATGGAGGGAGTCATAACCCCCCGCCTGCTGCAGGACATAGAGTCACGGGGGAGGGAGAGGGCATCGGAGGCAGGGGCGCAGTGAGCCGCATACTGAACGCCAGGATCACGTTCCGTACCACGCCGGTGCACATGCTGGAGAAGTTCATGATGAAGGACCACAAGGATGCATACCGGCGGTTCCGGGAGAGCGGCTTGGAGGAGTGCGTCATAGTGCAGACGTGCAACAGGGTGGAGCTCTTCGGGAGGGCGTCCGAGGCCGACTACTCTGGTATCATAAGGACATGGTCTGAGGTGACCGGACTGGACGGCGGGGCGTTCGGCGCCATGGAGACCGGCGAGGATGCGGAGGCCATCCGTCACCTACTGGATCTGGTATCCGGACTGGACTCCATGGTGGTGGGCGAGGAACAGGTGCTGGGACAGGTGAGGGAGTCGATCGCCTCTGCCAAGGATGCCGGGGCGTCGGGCATGCACCTCAACACGCTGTTTGATCGAGCCGCCCGGGTGGGCACTCGCATACGGAACGTCACCGGACTGGGCAAGGAGGGGGTCTCGGTGGGATCCATGGCTGTAAGGCTTGCCGAGGAGAACGTCAACGACCTCAAGTCAAAGGGCGTGCTGGTTATAGGAACCGGCGAGGTGGCCACGCTGGTGGCAAAATCCCTGGCTAGGCGCGGGTACTCATTCTCTGTGGCCAGCCGTACCCTGCAGAGGGCGGCGGCCTTCTGCGAGGCGGTGGGCGGGGATCCGGTTAGGTTCGAGGACGTGCTGGCCGACTTTGGGAGGTATGACGTCTCCTTTGTGGCAACCACCGCCCCGTTCTTTTTGGTGGCGTACGACGCGGTGGCGACCCTGTCGACGATCAGCGGAATGATGATCTTGGATCTCTCAAACCCCCGGGCCGTGGACGAGAGGATAGCCACAATCCCGGGTGTAAAGCTGATGAACCTGGATCAGATCGGAGAGATGGTCGAGCGCAACATGAAGGACCGCGCCAACAAGGCGGAGGCCATTCAGGGCACCATAAGCGGCGAGGTGTCGGCGCTGGAGGCATCCATGCGCCGCTTGGAGGCAGAGCCGCTGGTCAACGAGACGTTCCGCGTCATAGAGGAGATACGCGCCCGGGAGCTGGCCAAGGCAGTCCAGATGGTCGGGGACGCGGATCCACGCACCGTCCGCATAATGGATGACATGAGCCGGGCCGTCCTAGAGGGCATAGCGTCCACTCCTATGAACAACATACGCCGGGCGTCCGAGCATGGGGACATGGATGTGCTGGAGGTGGCGGCGCGCATATTCGATTACGATATCTAGCAGTGATTCCCATGCAGCAGCTGTGCATGTGTGGGTAGTGACGAACCTTGCCCGGACGGCCTGCCATCGGGAGGACCGGATTTACACCCAAACAAATTTCATATATCATAACTCCGCTTGCATGCCGTGAAGGTGGCCTTTCAGGGAGAGCATGGGGCGTACAGCGAGGAGGCGGCCCTCAGGTACTTGGGCGCCGTCGAGACGCTACCGTCGGCCACATTTGCCAACGCGCTGGACAGCGTCGGGCGCGATCATGCCCAGCGGGCAATAATCCCGGTGGAGAACAGCACCGAGGGGTCGGTGGGCGAGGCCAACGATGCCATACGCGCAAAGAGGGGGGTGCTGCATATCGTGGGTGAGACGTACCTGCACGTCAAGCACTGCTTAGTGGGAAACACCGACGACATATCGCGCATAGGCACGATATACTCGCATCCCCAGGCTCTGGGCCAGTGCAGGAGGTTCGTCTCCGGATACAGGACAATCCCCACACACGACACGGCCGGCAGCGTGCGCATAATAGCCGAGGACGGATCCGATAGCGTGGCCGGCATAGCCAGCCGCCAAGCTGCCGAACACTACAACCGGACGGTCATCAGCGACGACATCAGCGACATCAAGCACAACTATACCAGATTCGTGGTGCTGGAGCGCCGCGGCGCATCCCCACAAGAGGGCAGCGACAAGATCTCCGTAACCTTTACCCTGCCTCACAGGCCTGGCAGTCTGCACCGAGCTTTGGAGATGCTGCTACCGGTAAACCTCACCAGAATAGAGTCGAGGCCCGACCGCACCGGGAGATGGAGCTACGTCTTCTTTGCGGACTTTGTGGGGGGTGCCGGAACGCTCGATACTGTCATAGACGGCCTAAGAGGGGAATGCGCCACCTTGGATGTGCTGGGCTCGTACCGGGCGGCCCCGTTCGAATTATCACCATAGCGGCGCCCCTGCGATGAGGGGGATCTTTCGACCATCCATCTGGCGCTTCCTGTGCGTGCGCCGGCCGCTGCCCAAGACGGCCCCCGCATGCGTATGACATGGTTCCAAAAGAGGTAAGAGGTGACTTTTTGGATTAGGGTTGGTAGGCCCTCACGGCCTTGTCCAAAAATCTGCGACAAAAAGAGCATAAACCGGACAGCACCCGTCTGTCAAGACCCAACCCTTGTTCAAA
>JAGWAW010000157.1 GCA_021296165.1 Nitrosopumilaceae archaeon
CGGCGCGAGGGGCCGGGGGTGGGGGGCCTGGCACCCATAAAGCATTAAGATCATTACGAACTTACTCATTCCGGTATATCAGGGCTAACCGCGCCCCTGCCGGGGCGGCTGCCCACGGAAGCGCCAGCTTAGGATCCCGCCATTCAACGAGAAGGACTCGAAGCCCATGTACGCGAAGGGGTCTGCTCGCCGTACGGGGCTAGGCAGAGCAAAATATACTCGCTTCCAACAAGGCGCTCTCGCGGATACGAATCCGTGCGGAGCATGCAATACGCCGGGTCAAGATATTCCGGGTGATGTGTGACAGGTACAGGAGTCCGCGGCACAAGTATGGCTATACCACGACATCGTGTGCGGGTTGGTGAACATGCTGCGGTTGCAGGAGCGGACGGCAACATGACAGCCTGGCACGGGGCCGAAATCCGTTGGTAAGCGTGCTTAATTCCTAATTGCGGATCGTGTCTACTACCGAATGACCATACGTGCCCCGGTTCTGGTCGGACTTTGCCGAATATTGTTCCAAAGCGCCGCCGAATGGCCATCGTACGCCTGTCTGAATCGGCTTTTGGGGTCAGATTTGGAGCATCTAGATCATCACCCGGCATTGCGGGAGTAACCTGTTTTCTACGATCATTGTACTAGCGGCGGCCAATCCCGTCATTACCCGCCCGGGGCCGTCCGCGCCCGACGTTCGGGACCGCGCGTTCCCCGGATCCGCATGAGCCCCGTCCCTGAATGCCCTAGGACCGTCCAGGCCCCAGAATGGAAGGGCGGGACCGGGTCGGCATCGCGCCAAGCTGCAGGGATCCCCACGATGGGTACTGGTTTGGTCACCCCGGCGCCGCGGCCTCCCGGCCAGGCCGCCGTCCACCCTCCCGGGAAGCGGCAGCAGGCAAGCACAAAATAGGCCCTGCCCCAGCGCTGGGGAAAATGGCGCCCATACGCGTGTTCATCAGCCACCCGGACAGGGACAGGGCGATGGCAGCGGAGCTGAAGAGGATCATGGACGCGGTGCTCATGAGGCCGTTCCTGGCGCACCGCGACATCGGGGCGGGCGCGGTGTGGCGAGAGGCCATACGCAGGGAGATTGAGGGCTGCGACATGCTGGTGGCGCTCGTGACGCCGAACTTCTGCGAGTCAGAGTACGCCAATCAGGAGGTGGGGGCCGCGTGGGTACTGGGGAAGCCCATACTGCCTGTCCTTGCGGACGGCGCCACGCCGCCCGGTTTCATAAGCGACATGCAGGGGGTGAAGTATGACTTGGATGCCCCCCTCAACACGGCCAGAAACATACTGAAATTCGCGCAGATCGCAGTTGGTAGAAAGGGGCGCAGGGGGGCTGCCGGGAAGGCTCGGTCGGGGCGGGAAGGGGAACGCCGGGGGCGAGAGTCCCAAAGGGGGCAGGGGCGCAGGGCGACAGAGGGTCGGGGGCAGCGGAAGGGTGACCATTCGAGGAGGGATCAGCGGTGACGGGCGGCACGGCGGCCAGGGAGGGGGCCCCGCCGGTCCGAGGCGCGTGGGCCCCAACGGCTACAACGCGGGCCGCGCGCCCTAGGCGGCAGAGACGACCCGAGGCGCGGTACGCACCGGCATAATGTTGCTGCACTGCGGCAGTATGGAGACGTTCTGGGCCCCGGCGAAGCGTGGATGCGACGGGACGCTCCACGTATTGACCCCAAGCACCTGCGCCGTTGCGTCAACGAGTCATATGACGAGCCTACGGGAGACTCAGGTGCAAGGCGCCAAGTGCAGCAGAAAAGACAGGTGGCGCTGCGCAGAACATGGTATGCAGGAGGCCCACCAAGCAGTCAGTATCCAGCAAGGCGCCGTGCGGCGGACCATGTCGGCAGCACGCCGGCCATGGCAACCATGCGCGCGGCAGCCACCCGCAGCTGGGCGGGACACGAACGCGGTACAGTGAATGTGTAAATTTTCCGCCATGTGGCAGTCCTGGGGCTGCGGGCGCCTAGCACGGCATCTTGGTTGTCGGCGGGGCGGATCGCCAACAGGTAGGCAGTGTATCAATCACCATAATCCCCCCTAACGACAGCGTTTCATAATTAGCGACCTAACGCGACATGGACAGCCCGGCCGCCATGCGGATCCCGGACCGCGGGGGGCAGCGTCCTATCCGGGTGCCGTCCCTCCCCACCTCTGCCCCTTGGCGCCTGCCATCCGGGGTGCGGAGAGCCTTCCGGTGTGTGCCTGCTGCAGTATGCCGATCGGATGGCCGGACCACACTCGAAGATGGGTCGGCCAAGGCCCGTTGGCATCCGGGCATGCCGGGGGCTGCCGACACCCCTGACACTCACAACTGGCACCACACGAGACGCACGGCGCCCCCTCAGCCGGAGCCGCCCCCACCGCCCCCGGCCTGCTCCGGCTGGTGACGCGCATGTCCGGCGGCGCCGAGGATCTTTGCCATCTCCCGGTCTAGGTACTCGGCGGCGGTCACCCCCTCTGACCGGATGGCTCGGGTGCTCATCACAATACACGGGATGCAGGCGTCCGCATAGTGGCGGTTCCGCGCCTCGTCCTTCCCGGACATCCTCTTGGAGTCGTGGACCCTGCCGTCCTGCTCGATCACAAACCAGATCCTGCCCTCCCCGTCCACCACGACGATATCCGGGGTGTGGACCCTGCCCCTGATCCGGGAGATCCTCTTGCGGTTGGCCGGCCCTATCACGACGCCACCGCCTCTGTAAATCCTGATGGCATGCTCGGTCTTTATCCGGTCCGCCGGTATGCGGTGCACCTTCCTCAGGTGCTGCTTTATCTTGAAGATGATGTCCGAGTCGGGCCTGCCCCCGCTCTGCGCGGCCCGAACCGCGGCAGAGTCCGCGGCGCCCGTGGCCGGAGCCCTTCCCGTCCCTTCCCTTTCTGGCCCTTCCCAACATGCCTCCTAGCCCCCTCTTCCGCGCGCCGCTCCTGACGGATGGTCCGCCGAACCGGACGCGCCCCCGACGGCGGTCCGCCCCCGGTTGGCGCAGTCCCCGCACCTGTACCGTACAGCCAGCCCGCTACGCCGGACTAGAACCGTCATCGCGCGCAGTACGCGCCACCCCCTTATAGGGGGCGCCCGGACTGGACTGTCAAAAGTTGGTAGCCGCCACGCTGTCGGATGTTGCCCGGCAGTATCCGGCGGACTTCGCTGCCCGCCAGCCCGCCGGACGCGTACGCCGGACGCCCGTCTTTGACATCTCGCAGGGCGGCCACTGATCTGGACCCCGGAAAAGGAGACCGCTTTTGGCACGATTTTACACAGACTCTGGCCCCTCATTTATGCTTCGCCTCC
>JAGWAW010000013.1 GCA_021296165.1 Nitrosopumilaceae archaeon
GGTTCGTGGCGCTGAGCATGGGGGTGTGGGGGATCTGCCCTTATAGATCTGCTGCGGTTTAGCCAATTGGATAATGAGCTTCTCACTCACCCACAACATTCCGTAGATGAGCGGGGCCGGATGCTACACAACATGGGCGAGGCGGAGCGGGCCATACCCTGCTTTGATCTGGCCATATCGCTGGATCCGGACGACCCGGCCGCGCACTCCGACAAGGCCCTGTGCCTGTTTGACATGCGGGAGTACCGCCGGGCGGTGGAGTGCTGTGACCGCGCCATCCGGCTGGCCCGAGCCCGGCCCAAGCGGCCCCCCGCGCCGACCGCCAAGGAAGACTGCGTATTCAGCGACCCCGCCCTTGCCACATATACCCGGGGCCGGGCCCTGGACGCCATGGGCGAGCACGCGGCGGCGGTCGAGGCGTTCGGGACCGTACTGGAGATGTGTCCCGGCGCCGACACGGTCCATTGCAGCATGGGGTTCGCCCTGGAGTCCATGGGAAGGTTCAAGGAGGCGGTTCGCCACCTCAAGATGGCGCTGGGGCGAAAACCAAACAGCGCCACCTACATCGGCGCCCTCGCCCACGTGCACTGGCAGATGGGCAGCTCGACCGAGGCCCTCGCCGGGTACGACTCGGCGATATCCCTGGATCCTAACGACGCAGGCTTCCATCAGGACCGGGGCCTCGTGCTGCTGGACATGGGGCTGAACGCAGAGGCCTATGAGGCGTTAGACAGGGCCACCGGACTGAAACAGGACGCGGCCGACACGTGGTCATACAAGGGGCTGGCCCTGCTACATCTGGAGAGGTCTCGGGAGGCGTTCCGGTGCATCGACAAGGCGATATCACTCGACCCCGGATACGCCCCGGCACACCTAATCAAGGGGGCGGCCCTGCTGGATGCCGGGCAGCCCAGAAAGGCGCTGGAGTGCCTGGACCGCGCCGTCCGACTGAATCCCGACGACAAGGTGGCCCGCGAGAAGAGGGAGGTGGCCCTCGGGCAGCTGAGTAGGTCCGGATCCTTCTGGAGTCACATACGGGGCAGAAAGGGCGGCTCCTGACCGCCCGGGGGGACGGCGCGCCCCCGGCGTCCAGATTCGGAGGCCCGGCATCCACGCCGCGCATTACCGGCCTCTCGCGGCCCTCCGGTTTGGCCCGGTCCGGACGGCGGACATGCGCGTGCCGCCTACCCTGCGGCGCCGTCGGCCAAGCGGCTGATGTACTCTAACTCGTGCCTCGGGAAGATGCCCCGAGCATCCTCCAGCACATCACGGGCCTTGGCCAGATCGCCCTGCCGGATCAGCATCTCCACGTACTCTCCACAGACCCCTATACTTCCGCGGTAGTGCTTGTCGAACAGCTCGGCCGCGGCCGCCGGCTCCCCCATCTCTTCGAGCACCTCTGCCTGCAGGAGGACCGCGCCCACCGCCCGATAGTAGCCCTTGGTGCGCTTGGAGACGGCCTCCTCCGGCAGTGCCCGCTCGTTCAGGCCTCTCAGGTACTCCAGATCCTGCCGACCGGTGCACGCGTTGATGAGGGCCTGCTCGTAGACGCCCTCTGTTATGTCCGAGTCGCTGGTGAGGAACTGGCGGTGCAGGTATTCCATGTGTGGACGCTTCTCGGAGACCGCCTTCTGCCTGCCGATGCAGGCGGCCATCTCGGCCACCGCCTTGGAGAAGGCCTCCGCGTAGTACCCGCTGGAGTCGTCCACCTTGTGGTAGTTGGACCGGATGGCCTCTGACACCTCCAAGCATATGCGGATGGCCTCGGCCGCCTGGCCCTGGCGCTCGCGCGCCTTGGCAGCCCTGAAAAAGTCCGTAAAACGCACCCTGTTCTGGTATGGCGTCATATAGTCCACGTCGGCGAACATGATCTCGACCTGTTCCCGGTAGTCCACCCGCGGCGCGCCGTCCAAGCCGCCAAAGCGGGATAGGAAGCGCCTCTCGACCCCGGCATCCTTCTTCACCTCGGACTCGACGAACCTTTGCAGGTCCTTGAGCGGCACCAGCCGGATCAGCCCGCCCATATCCTTTCTAGGCATGCCCATATGTGCGGGGCCGCCCGAATTTGTGCATTCCCCCACATCAGAGTTGCCCGACTATGGCCGGCTCACCGGCCCGGGTCCCTTCCGCCCAGTCTGGAGAGTATCCCCTCCCGCGTCTCCAGCATGTTCCTCCGGTATGTGTACCCGGCCTCGACCGGCTGCTCCTTCCCCGGATGGTCGCGGTGCAGCTCTTCCAGATACCCCAGGTCCTCGCGGCGGGTGCATATCCTGAATATCGTATTCTGGTACTCCCCGTGGAACCACCAGTAGTCCTTGTCGACAAGCCTCCGGTGCAGGTATTCTATGTGGGGACGCCTCTTGGCCGGCTCGCGGATGTGTCGCCTTATGCAGACCGCCATCCGGTCCAGCGCCCTGGCAAACGCCGACGCGTAGTACCCGTCTTCGTCGTCGGCATTCGAGCCGTCGATCATCACCGCCTCGGAGATCTCCCGGTAGGTCAGGATGGCCTCATCGACGTCGCCCCTGCCCTCGCGGGCCTTGGCCGCCCTGAAAAAGTCCGCAAGCCCCACCCTAGGGGCATAAGACATGTCGCTTGCCGTGTAGAACATGTAGGCCATCTCGGCGCGGCACTCGCGGTGGTCCGGAAGATCCGGCTCCCCAAAGCGGTCGGCAAAAAGTCTCCGGGACTCGTCGCCCTTCAGCAGTTCCACTACGGACGCCCTCACCTCCGCATCCGCCGCCGGGGCGGGCGCGCGGAACATCGGCCGCCGCCTCTTCCCGCCGCTTGTGTCGTGCTCGCCGGGCCCCGACCCGGCCATGCCGGTGCCGGCCGGCGCGATATCTGCAAACTCCTTCAGGGCATCCACGGGCAGGGACGCGACCACCGCCTCCACGCCCTCCCAGGGGTCAGCGTGGATCAGCGCGTTAAACATCTTTGATGCATACAGAAGCGTCGCCACCCCGTGGCTGCAGGACCGCATCTCATTTCCGAGCGGGCAGCTGCAGTATGGCGCATGGTAGTTGTCCAGCCGGGCCACCACCCTGTATGTCGTGCCACCGTCGTGGACCGTCGCCCACACCAGGTTTCGGCGCATCGACGCCGAGGCCACGCAGCCCCGCCGGTAGCACTCCCGCCCCGCCTCGTAGGTCCCCGGCGCGGATATCCACCTTATTGCCTTTGCAGTGGGCTTTTCGGGGCGGGGGGCCCAGAAGGTGGGGTGCTTCAGGACTGGCATCGCCGGGGGTGCGGAGAGCCGTCCAATAATTGGGTAGTGATTTGCATGCGGGTTTGTATAATCCGTCCGTGGCGTTTCAGGTCAAACCGGGTTCACGCCCGGATTGGCCGGCGCGGCAGCCCGTACCAGCCGCAAGCCGCCATAGGCCTGAAACTCCTCTGCATGGTCCACCCTTGGACAAACTTGGGGACTCCCCTGCAAGAACAGGTGGCCGGATTGCATTCGGAGCGCGGGCGCTTGACGGCGCATCATGTCTGCCGTTCCCTTAATGCGCCGTTCATAGGACAATGTAGGTTTTAGGCGCCGCCGCTTTTCAGATCTGGCCACCGCCCGTTCCTGCCGGAGGAACAGCGCCGCCCAGCAGATAAATCGGGCGCCGCCGTAACATATCCGTGGGAGCATTCGTCTGGTTTGGCCCTTCCGCGCGACACCTGGCGGCTCTGGTAGCCGTAGCGGTGCTGGCGGCGGCCGGGGGCCAAGCGGCCTGTGCCGCCGGCGGTATTGAGGTCGTCGGCGGTACGCAGGTCGTCTTGGACGTGCCCGGCGTGGGTCTGCTGATGGATGTCGCCGCCTTCGAGGCCTTCGACGGCCACTCCTACCTGCTGGCCCTCGGGTACGACAGTATCCACACCATCAACGTGACCGATCCGTTCGACCCCGTCCTGGCGGGCGGCATCACCGGTGACCAGTTTATCGAACGGTGGTTTGAGGGTGTGGTGGTATTCCACACCCCCGACGGCCGCGTCTACGCCGCCGTTACGGGAGACGGCATCTTGATCCTGGACGTGACCGACCCGGCCAACCCGGAGATTATCGATGGCGCGCCGAGGGGCGCCGACAATCCCTCCGCCTTCGGCGATGCCTGGAAGGTGACCGTGTCCGAGCGACCGGACGGCCGCGTCCACGCCCTGGTGGCCGGCAGCAACAACGCGCAGCGAACCGTCGACATCACCGACCCGCGCCATCCGGTCTCTCTGGGTGGAGGACCGAACCTGGTTCCGGCCATGACCGTGGGCGGCAGCGCCGCCGCCTTCTTTGAGCCGGGCGACGGCCGCACGTATCTAGTGTATGGCAGCGTCTCGGAGGGGGCCTTTATCGTGGACGTGACCGACCCGGCGCGCCACATACTGATCAGTGCCATAAGGCATTATGATGGCGGCCATCCTCTGGGGCACGAGGACCCCTTCCGGGCGTACGGCATCCCCGCGCCCTCGTCCTCCGACGTCCTGATAGCCGACGGGTACGCCGAGGGACTAGGCTATGCCAGCGAGGTTGCCATATTTAGCTCGCCTGAGGGCCGTACCTACGCCATGGTGGCCAACGGCGACGCCACCATCCATATCGGAGAGTCAGACCCATATGTCGTCTCCGCCGGTATCATCTTCCTGGACGTCACCAACCCGCATGCCCCCGTCCCCGCCGGCGCCGTCTTAGACGGCGAGGGCGGCTTTGACTTTGACTCCAGCATCCACGACATCGCCATCCTGGAATCACCGGGCGGGCGCATCCATGCCGCGGTGGCCGGCGGCCAGGACGTGGTCATCTTGGATGTCACCGACCCGGCCGGACCGGTCACGGTCAGCCATATACGGGACGTCAAGGGCGGCTTTGACTATATCGACACGGTCCGCGGCATGGTCGCCATCGAGTCCCCAGATGGCCACGCCTATCTGGCCATGGCCGGCGACAGGGGCATCCATATCGCGGACATGACGAACCCCGACGAGCCTGCCCCGGCGGGCGGCATTCCGAGCCAGTCGGCCACCTTCCACGGCCCGGTGGTATTTGGGTCGGGAGGCGGCCGCGCCTATGCCTTGGGGGTGGGCGGGGACGCCGTCAGCATGGTGGACATAACCGACCCGCGCCTGCCCGTCCCGCTGGACAGCGTCCGGGACGGCGAGGGCGGCTTTGATGCTCTGGAGGGCGTCTGGCGGGCGGAGGTGCTGCATGCCCCCGACGGCCACGTCTACGCGATGGCGGCCGGCAGGGAGGGCCTGCAGGTAATCGAGGTGACCGACCCCCACTCCCCCGCGCCCGCCGGCGTCCTGCCCAACGAGGGACGCAAGCTGATTGATGAATATGGCCATCTCCCCGCCGCGCCCGTCGGCATCCTGCGCAACGGCACCGGCGGTTTAGAGGTGGGCTGGTTCGTCAGCACGGCCGTCCTCCAGCAGTCCGGGGGCCGCGACTATCTTCTGGTCGCCGACCACGACAGGGGCATCCATACGGTGGACGTCACAGACCCTCGCTCCCCCGTCCTGGCAGGCAGCCTGCTGGGCGGCGAGGGGGGAATAGACCTGCTGGGAGGCATCCACGACATGGACGTCTTTGAGGCGCCCGGCGGCAGGCCGTACGCCCTGATGACCGGGGACCATGGCATCCATACGATAGACATGGCCGATCCCACCACTCCAGTCGTAGCCGGCACGCTGGACGGTTCCATCAACGGCACCATTGGGGAGCACACCCTGACCCTCGTCCACCAGAGCGTTGTCTTCGGGTCGGCCGGCGGCCGGGTCTACGCCCTGCTGGCGGACTATACGAGTGGCATCCACATCGTCGACCTGACCGACCCGCACGCGCCCGAGCACGCCGGAAGCGTGCCCGCCGGGGAGGGAGGCGTGGAGGTCATCCCGGGGTCGGCGGTCGCCGCGGTCGCCTCCCCGGACGGGCGCGCATATGCCCTGGTGACGGGCTGGGACGAGATCCAGATCCTGGAGATAACCGACCCGCACGCGCCCGCCCCGGTGGCCAGCATTCCGTCCGGGGAGGGCGGCCTGGGACTGGAGCGGACGCCCTGGGACATCATCACCCTGGAGCTGGCCGGCGGCCGCATCCACGTCCTGGCCAGCGGCGGCGACCGCCTCTGGGTGCTGGACGTGACCTATCCGGTATCCCCGGCGGTCCCCCATGCGGGCGGATGGAACTGGGAGGACATATCTGGATCGGACGGCGGTCCCCCCGACGGCCGCACCGCGGAGGCCTCCGGCCCCCTCCGTCCTGGTTCGGCGGGGATCGTAGTGCCGGGCCCCACCGGCGACGTCGCCATAACCGAATCTCCCGATGGCCGCACCTACATGATGTGGGCGGACCCCACCGGCGGACTGGTGACCGTCGAGGTGGCCGGCCCGCATGCGGCAGACGGCCCCGGCTCCTGGTGGCTGAGCCCAAGAAAGGCGGGCTGGCCGGCGGCCGTACCGGACGGCCTGGGCCCGGCCTCCGGCTCCGCCGTCGAGCTGTTCAGGCCGCACGACGGCCGCACGTACATGATGGTGGGTGGCGGCGACACCATCCGGGTGGTGGACGTCACCTACCCGGACGCGCCGGCGCCGGTGGCCGCCATCCGGGACAATCTGGGAGGGTTCTACTCGCTGGGCGGCATCGGCGACATCTCGGCGTTTGCATCGCCCGACGGCCGCGTCCTTGCACTGGCGGGCAGCGGCGACGGCATCCAGGTGATCGACGTCACCAACCCGTACTCGCCCGCCCCGGCCGGCAGCATCCGCGAGGTGCCAGGCATCCCGGCGTACGAGGGAATACGCCGGATCGCTGCCATCCCGGCGCCCGACGGCCGCGTGATCGCGCTGGCCGCCGACGGGGCCGGCCGCGCGGGCATGCTGGACGTCACCGACCCGCGCCTGCCCGTCCCCATGGGGGCCATACCGCCGGCGGAGGACGCAGGACCCATCCGGGGGATGGCGGTGTTCGAGGCCCCCGGCGGCCACACCCACGTCCTGCTGGCCGGGGATGACACGTCCCGCGTCATCGACATCACGAACCCCGGGGATCCGGTGGTGGTCGCCTCCTTCGGCGCGGCCACGCAGGAGGAGCCGGAGGGCGGCCCGCACGCGGAGGGCGGCGGGGCGGGGGTCACCATCCAGGCGGGGTCCTCCGACGCTGGATGCGCGGATGGGGACGGATGCTATTACGCACCGCGGACGGTCACGATAAGGGTGGGCGACACCGTCACATGGAGAAACGGGGATGATACGGCTCACGGTTTTTGTGGCATGCTGGATGCCGATGACGGGAAGATCCCGGCCTTTTGTGCCACCGGGCTCCTGCCCGACGACGAGTTCTCGCACAGGTTCGAGGAGGCCGGGGAGTACGCGTACTTTGGCTTTCCACATCCGTGGATGACAGGCAAGATCGTAGTGGTGGAGTAGATACGGTTGTGCACGGCGGGCGCCAGAGACGAAGCTGCGGCAGGGGCATGATCTGTAACCAAAAACCGTGCGGCCCCCGCGGCCTTGTCCCACAGGTACGGGGAGAGCAGGCGCCTGCGCCGACCTTCCGCTTGCGGTCCGGACAGCCAGGCCCGCCCTCTCGGCCCCCAGGCCTTTTCAATGCCGCGCGCCAAAAAACCAGGCTGCCGGAGCGACGGACCGACGGTCGTCCTGCATGGCGCGGGAGTTCCTTGGCATGATCTTGAAGGTCCTCACGACCCGCCGTGTCGGCAGGGACGAAAATCCTGCAGCCTGTCGTCCGCCAGATTTTGGAAAGCCCCCGACAACAATAAATCGGACACGCCGCCGCCCCGCACCCATGCAGGTTGGGTTGCTGGGCAAGGCCAACGTGGGCAAGTCGACGTTCTTTGCGGCGGCCACCGAGAGCATAGTCCAGACGGGCAACTTCCCGTTCACGACCATATCCCCCAACGTGGGCGTGGCGTATATCCGCACCAAGTGCCCCTGCACGCACTTTGGCATAAAACATACCCACCAGATGTGCCGGGACGGCACCCGGCTCATACCGATAAAACTCATAGACGTGGCCGGCTTGGTCCCCGGCGCCCACCAGGGCAGGGGCTTGGGCAACCGCTTCCTGGACGACGCGCGGCAGGCCGACGTCCTCATACACGTGGTGGACGCGGCCGGCAGCACCGACATACAGGGCCAGCCCGTCCCCCCGGGCACCCACGACCCCGCCGAGGACATGGCATTCGTCGAGGAGGAGTTCGACATGTGGTTCGCAGACATCATACACCGGGAGTGGGACAAACTCTCCCGGGAAGTCGACCAGAAGCGGGCAAAGCTGGCCGACGGCATCGCATCCAGGTTCACCGGTCTGGGCATAACCGAGGCAGACGTCGGCGCCGTACTACAGGAGATGGGGGCCGCCGCCCGAAATCCCCGGGAGTGGAGCGATACGGACATACGCCGGATGGCGCACCTGCTGCGGCGGGCCACAAAGCCCATCATAGTGGCGGCCAACAAGGCCGACCTGTGCGAAACCATACCAGAATGGGACGGGGCCATACCCTGCAGCGCCGAGACGGAGCTGGTACTGCGGCGGGCCGCCAAGTCCGAAATGATATCATACAAGAGCGGCGACGGCGACTTTGCCATGCTGCGCCAGGACGCCTCGCCGCCGCAGCTCCGGGCCCTAAGCAAGGTGAAGTCGGTGCTGGAGAGGCTGCGCTCCACCGGCATACAGGAGGCCCTGGACTCGGCGGTCTTTGGCCGGCTGGGGCTCATAACCGCATACCCGGTCGAGGACGAGACGCGTCTCGCCGACAAGGGCGGCCGCGTCCTCCCCGACGCCCGGCTGCTTCCGCCCGGCTCCACGGCCCGGGACCTGGCCGAGACTGTCCACACCGACATAGCGCGGGGGTTCCTGTACGGGATAGACTGCAAGAGCGGCCAGCGCATAGGCGCCGATTACACCGTCCGGGACGGCGACGTGATAAAGATCGTCTCGACGGCCAGCCGGGGTTGACACCATGGCACTGATGCTGGGCATAGAGAGCACGGCGCACACCATCTCGTGCGGGCTGATCCGGGACGACGCGATACTGGCCGACGTGCGCAGCATATACCGGCCGCCCGACGGGGAGGGCATACACCCCCGGGAGGCGTCCCGGCACCACGTTGCAGAGGGCCCCCGGGTGCTCTCCGAGTGTCTGGCCAAGGCGGGCGTGGGCATATCCGACGTGGACGCCATATCGTACGCGGCCGGGCCCGGCCTGGGGCCGTGCCTCCGGGTAGGCGCCGTGATGGCCAGGGCCCTCTCCACGCACTACTCCATACCCCTGTACCCGGTCCACCACGCTATAGGGCACATAGACCTGGGGAGGCTGCTCACCGGCGCCGCCGACCCCCTGGTGCTGCTGGTCTCCGGCGGGCACACCATGATACTGGCCTTTCTGGACGGGCAGTGGCGGGTCTTTGGGGAGACCTTGGACATAACCCTGGGCCAGCTGCTGGACCAGTTCGGCCGCTCCCTGGGTTTGGCATCCCCCTGCGGGGGCGAGATAGAGAGGATGGCCCTCTCCGGTACGTCGTACGTGGAGCTGCCGTATACAGTCCGCGGGAATGACGTCTCCTTCTCGGGGCTTCTCTCGGCGGCAAAGTCGGCGACAGCCGCCTCCGGCGGCCCGGCCGTATGCCACTCCCTGCAGGAGACGTCCTTTGCCATGATATGCGAGGCCGTGGAGAGGGCCCTGTCCCTCACCGGCAAGAAGGAGTTTATGATAGTGGGCGGGGTGGCCGCCAACCGCCGCCTCTCCCACATGCTGGAGGAGGCGTGCCGTATACACGGCTCCTCGTTCCACGCCGTCCCCCCCAAGTATGCGGGGGACTGCGGCGCCCAGATAGCCGCCACCGGCATCCTGGAGGCCTCCGTGAACGGACCCGTCCAGATATGTGATGCGTTCGTGAGGCAGGCCTGGCGCCTGGACTCGGTCCGCATAAACTACAGCTCGTCGATGGCGTCCTGAATGGCGTCGGTCCAGCTTCCCGGGCTGAGCACGCCGAACTTGTATGTCTTCCCGTCCACCATGATACAGGTCTTCTTTATCAGCAGCCCCTCCCTCCATACCTTGGTTATGTCGCCGAGGGGGGCGTCCAGCACCGTCTCGCCCATGCGCTTGGAAAAGTCCATTATGCGGGCCCGGGTCTTGTCGAAGGCCACCCGCCGGTTGGTCAGGGTCAGTATTCCGGCCCCCAGCGAGTCTTCGTGGCAGTCCTCCTGGCGCAGCTTCCTCTCGCCCTCTCCCATGAGGCGTGGTGCGCCCACGCTCGTTATAAACCCGCGGTGATACGTGAGCTGCAAAGTTATTGGCGCCTGTAAAGAACGGCTCCTAGAGTGGAAACTGAGGTTCTCAAAATCCGTGCGGCAGAGTGGAAGTGTATGTTAAAACCGCAGAGTGGAAGCTGAGGTATCTAACCACGGTTTGCAGTCCGCAGGCATCCCGCGCTGAACATCTCCTGCGGGCGCCGTTCCCCCACACCGCCTCCCACCGGGACGCGGCATCGGTCTCGGACTCGTTGCAGCTGTGTCACCTATGGACTGGTGGCCATCCTGTACTGCTCCAACCATTCCGCGGCCACATACGTAACGGCAAGTAGGATCCGGCAATGCATGATCCAAAACCATGGCAATGGCCTAATGTTCGCCGGGGTCGCGGCATACGGCGGGGCGTACGGCCCATGTCCGCTTGGCCGGCATCCGGGGTGCGGCGGGCAGCATCGTGCCGGGTCGGCCACCCGCCCCGGCGCGGTCAGGCAACCAGTAGGCCGGATATCCGGACAGGCTGCACCCCGCCGGACTCGACCAGCCGTACGGTGGAGCCCCCCATCTCGCCCTCGCCGTGGCGTATGGTGTGGCGGTCGTACCCCCGCCCCTTGAGGCTTTTGTATGCGGTGTGCTCGTCGGTCATCACCGTGGAGCCGGATTCGATACGCTCCTGTACCATGTCAGCCAGGGTCTTGCCATCGCGCGGTACGTCCATTATGGTGACATCTGGCTCGTCCTCCGTGGCCCGCTGAAAGCATATGGTTACCATCGGCCTGCTCTTTTGGAATGGTGCTGCGGCCGGGCCCGTGGGGCAGGCCGCGGCGGCTGGGAACGGTCCTGTCCTCGCCGTTGGCGTCCAGCGCTACCCCCTTTTGGAGCCGGCCTTGATGTATGCCTCGTCGGTCTCGCATGTGCCCTTCAGCGGCTTTTCCGGCAGGTCGCGTATTTTTCTCATTATGTTACGCATCATATAGCAGGTGGTCTTGTAGGTGCGCCCCGTCGCCTGGGAGACAAATCTAATCGAGGTGCCGCTGAGAGGGCCGCACAGGAATAGCCACAGCGCCACCATCCAGTTTCCTAGGCTTATGTGTTGATAGTGCAGGACGGTGCCGGCCTTGTCGTTGAAGGTTTTCTTGCAGTCCTTGCAGGTATATCGCTGCAGGTGGATGAACATTTACATTCTGAGTATGGCCGTTTGTAAATCGGTGCAAAAAGTGGCATCAAAAAGAAGAGACCAGATCAGTGGGGATGGTGGCTTGCCGGACATGGAATTCTGGACTTGGATCTCGTCAGAACCTACAGGAATCGCAGACTTCGCTCGGCGTGCCGAGGCGCATGGCTGGGACGGCATCGGGTTGGGGGACTCTCAGAGCCTGACGGGAGACCCCTACGTATGCCTCGCGCTCGCAGCTACCGTAACTGACACGCTTGGTCTTGCCACTGCCGTGACGAACTCCATCACCCGCCACGCCTCGGTGACCGCCACCTCGGTATTTACGGTCCAGCGCCTCTCACGTGGCCGCATGGTCGTCGGCATTGGCCGAGGCGACAGTGCCCTCGCGCACCTTGGCCGCGCGCCGGCCCGTCTGAAGTGGTTTGAGACATATCTTGAGCAGCTCCAAACCTACCTTGCGGGCGGCGAGGTAAATTTTGAAGAATCCAACATCCCCGACGAGGCGGCGCCCCCGGTGGACCGGATCAGTCTCGCTAAAGCGCCCGAGACCAGCTCCATCTGCTGGGTCGGCGATGAACCGAACGAGCCGAAGGTGCCGGTCGAAGTCGTCGCAACCGGGCCCCGCGTCATCGGCATCGCCGCCCGGCAGGCTGATAGGGTCATGCTGGCCGTCGGCGCCGACCCCAAGCGCATCGCTTGGGGCATTCAGACCGCACGCGAGGCGGCCCGCCGCGCCGGTCGGGATATCGACAGTATCAGGTTTGGCGCCTACGTCAATGTAATCTGCGGCGACGATCCAGCCGTGAGCCGCGAGCTCGGTCGCCCCTCTACGGGGTTGTTCGCCCGCTTCTCCGCAATGTACGGCGAAGTGGCAGGTCCGGTAGACGACTCGCAAGTAGAGGTCTTTCGTCGGCTACACGACTGCTACGACATGACCGAGCACGGCCAGCAGGGTGGTCAGCAGGCCATGGCCCTCACCGACGATTTTATAGACAGGTACGCGATTATCGGATCTCCAGAGTATTGCGCCGACAAGCTGACCGATCTCCGGAAACTCGGGGTGACAAAGTTTGCCATCATCGGCCCGAATTTTGTCATGTCAACCCCTGAGGCCGAAGCGGCTGCGGCGCGGTTCACCGGGGAGGTACTGCCCCTTCTGCGGCGCTAGCAGAACACCACTACAGTATTGATGCGGAAATCGTGAATCCGTTCGTTGTCTGCTTTTCCCGCTAAACCACCTATGTTAACATCCCAGGCTAGTGGTCCAGATCAACCCCCGGCCCGTATGGACTCAAGTCTCAGCGTGTATCTTGTCGATGAGCGTGGGGTTCATTATGCCATATGGCCGAGACAGGCATCTGTTGGACTTATCTACCGTTAATCGGTATAGAGAGATAGATGCTGGCAACATTTGGTTGGAGATGCCAATCAAAGATCGACGCTTGTGGACCTGAGTCCATGCCCCAGCCCACCGCATAGGTAAAAATATCCGACCCTGTCACTCCAGCGTATGATCCCGCTGGCCGGAGACAGGCGCGATGCCGTAGGCATTGTACAGGAGGGCGACTCGGTGCGGGGAACGACCCGGGTAAAGCGGGGATTCGCCCACATGCTCAAGGGAGGAGTGGTGATGGACGTCACCAACGCCGAGCAGGCCCGGATCGCCGAGGAGGCCGGAGCCGTCTCGGTGATGGTGCTGGACAAGCTGCCCTCCGACGTCCGGAAGGCCGGCGGAGTGGCCAGGACCGCCGGGGTGGGAACAATCCGGGAGATAATGGAGTCGGTCACCATACCCGTCATGGCCAAGTGCAGGATAGGCCACGTGTACGAGGCACAGGTCTTGGCCGAGACCGACGTGGACATGATAGACGAGTCGGAGGTGCTCACGCCCGCCGACGAGGCCCGCCACATCTGGAAGTGGGACTTTATCACCCCGTTCGTCAACGGGGCCAGATCCCTGCCCGAGGCCCTCCGCCGCATAGAGGAGGGGGCCGCCATGATCCGGACCAAGGGGGAGCCGGGAACCGGCAACGTTGCCGAGGCCATCACCCACATAAAGAAGCTGAATGACGGCCTACGGCTCGCACGGGCCGTATACGACTCGAAGGACCGCCAGGAGATGATGAGAATGGCCCGGGAGTACAGGGTCTCCTTCGACATCATAGAGGAGACCGCCCGGCTGGGGAGGCTGCCCGTAGTCAACTTTGCGGCCGGCGGCATAGCCACGCCCGCCGACGCCGCGTACCTGATGTCGCTGGGGTGCGACGGCATATTCGTAGGCTCGGGCATATTCAAGTCCGAGGATGCGGCCAACCGCGCCCGCGCCGTGGTGCTGGCCACCACCTTCTGGGACCAGCCCAATCGGGTCCGGGAGGCGCAGGAGATGATCGACGAGAGGATGTCGATGCCGGGGCTGGACGCCGCCTCGATGGAGCTGCGCATGCAGGAGAGGGGTGCGGCGTCCTGACCGTTACGCTGGGAGTCCTGTCCGTGCAGGGGGACGTGGAGGAGAACCTAGGGGCCGCGCGGCAGGCCCTCTCGGAGATGAGCGTATCCGGCGAGGTCATACAGGTGAAGACTCCCTCGGCCGTGTCGGCCGTCGACGCGATCATAATACCCGGCGGCGAGAGCACCACCATAGGCCGCCTCTCCATGGCTGGGGACACCCTGGCCGCCCTGAGGGAGCGCCTCAACTCGGGGATGCCCGCCCTGGGCATATGCGCCGGCCTCATACTGCTCTCGTCCCAGGTGTACGACCGCAGGATGGGCTCCACCGGCCAGCCGCTTCTGGGCGTGCTGGACGTGCGGCTGGAGCGCAACTCGTTCGGCCGGCAGCGGCAGTCATTTGAGACGGACATAGACATGGAGCCGCTGGGCATTACCGGGTTCCGTGGGGTGTTCATCCGGGCGCCGTCGGTGACCGCCGTCAGCCCGGAGGTGGAGGTGCTCGCGTCAGTGGACGGCCGCATCGTGGCTGTGAGGCGGGGCGGCATAGTAGGCACCTCGTTCCACCCGGAGCTGTCCGGTAACGCTGCACTCCACCGGAACCTGGTGGATGCGGCCCGGCGGTAGGGCCGCCTACTCCTTGAAGGCCGTCCGCGCCGTCACCCGCTCGTGGCTGGCGATCACGCCCCCATAGGACATCCTTCCCAGAAAGTCCATCTCCTGATCCAAGCCGCTCAGGGGTATGATCCGCGTCCAGTGTTTTTTGGTACCGTCAAACCTGTAGCCGCGCTCCTTCAGGGATCCCCTCACGGGGTAGGTGCTGCCGCCGGCCGTTACCTTTGCCCTGTCGGCGACGGAGCCGAGCAGGTGCCCCAGGGCGCCGGATACCGAGTGGAGTATCCACGAGACCGCCAAGCAGTCGGTGTGGGCCCGGTGCGCCTCAAAAAACCAGCCCTCCTGCTCCAACAGCAGTGGCAGGCTGGCCGACCCATACCCCATCATACTCCAAGGTACCCCCCGCAGCGAGCATGCCCACCGGTAGTCGCCCATATCAGGGAACCTTCGCTCAAAGATCGGCCTGTCGAAGCGCGCATTGTGCGCCACAACGAGAGGGTCCCTGCCCAGCCACTCCCTCACGGCGTCCGGGTCCAGCCTCTTTCCTCGCACCATCTCATCGGTTATGCCGGTGAGCTCCGTCACCTCGCGCGGTATGGGCATGCCGGGATCCTCAAACCCGCTGAACACGTCAACTATCTCTACTAGGCTCCCCTCCGGACCGTATCTGCACCGGAGCATCCCCAGCTCTATGATGCGAGCCTCCCGGATATCAAGGCCGGTGGCCTCTATGTCAAGAAACGTGATCGTGTTGTCCTCGTCGCTGCGCTCCCCAAAAACTATCGGAACCGACTCGGCCGCCAAGGGCATCCGCTCCAGCAGTCTAAAGTCGTCTGGCCTGTCCTGGATCTCCTCAAGGCGTTCATCGGCGCTTTTTCTTTCTGTGCCCGACGGTGTTATCCACATAGGCTCGGCGCCGTCGCCATGGATTTAAAAATCTACGGTAGCGCTCCTTTGCTCGGCAAAGACTGCAGGAATCGTCACGCTTTCATTCTGAAGCAGATCCTCGTTCGAATGATCCATTGGGGTCGGTTGCGAATAATCTCTCGTGTTCCATGTCCAATGCAGGTTCTAAAGCCCTCCGCAAGAACGGATAGTCCAAAAAACATACCGCTGGAATAGTCAATTGGATTATGGCCGGTATGGTCAAGCCCCATATAGTCAGGGGCATCCGCCGTGCGCGTTTAGGCGCGGTATGAATTCGCATGGTATCCTAGACCATGCACTGCCGCAACCTGCAACACATCAGGGCGCTACGCAGCCGCCATTGTCCCGGCGCACGTCCCCCGGCGCGCCGCACCACTGCATCCCCGCAGGCTGCATACCCACCTGCATACTTTGTGGTTATCCACCACATAACATAAAGTAAATGATCCTATATTCTTCCAGCTTTGCCCAGTGTTATAATGCCACAAAAATATCCTACACCACCCCGAAGATTATTCATGTCCTCGTTTTTTGACATATCCCCGTTTGAGTGACCCCGTTGAGTGACTATGAACACTCTACTTGGAGTACTGCGTACCAGCCCCTCATGCAGGCGGCATTCTGGTCATTCGGGACGGCTCCATTCTGGCATTGTTTAAGTTGCGGTTTTAAAAAGTACGGTAATGCATGGGGATGGGCAGGTGCCACAGCATGGCAGCACTCCGGCCTTCGATGTCAGGCGAGTACGAGACGCGCCACCGCGGCGCATTGCGCAGGTCTTAGTGGCCTGTCGGGACAGGGTTCCGTTGCAAACCGTGTTGATGCCATAAATCATGACACCCCGCGGCTCCGCACAACTTTTCCGTCCACTAGGATGGTCATTCCATCAGTCATGAGGTCCGCGGCACAGACAGTTAGATCCGCGGTCCGCCTGGCTTCGTCCGGAAGGG
>JAGWAW010000158.1 GCA_021296165.1 Nitrosopumilaceae archaeon
AGGCACGACCCCGACCACATTTTGGCGGCCGCGCTGGAGTATGCCAGGCACAGGACCGGCCTGGGGTACAGACTGTGGGCGGAGTTCATCTGCGACTTTCCCAGGGTGAGGGACGGCTACAAGGGGGGCGAGTTGAAACGGTATGACATGCGCCGCCGGGAGATCTATGAGAGGCTGAAGCACCGCGACGGCAAATACATGGCGGCGTTCGCCTCATACGTGAACGACGGCTGCGAGACGGCCATCCGCGCATACCGCAGAAGGCGCGCATACGACCCCAACGCGCGGCGCCCTGGATGCGTGAATCCGTGCTGCGGCAGGGCGCAACATCATGCGTGATATATGGAAAGGGATTCTGGTGCAAACTGTCCGACGCGCCGAACCAGCCCATACTGGCGTCGCCATATGTGGTGTTGCGGTTCCCCGTGGTACCGTCCAGGCACGTCGCTGAGTTCCGGCTCACCACACACATGGTGGAAAAACTGGCCGGAGCGGTGCGCGTCGGTGCCGTTACTGTGACGCCCACCACCCTATCCATAGCGTACGAGCCGCGGCCCGTCGCGCCCGTACTGCCGCGGGGCATGGTTGGTATGGATGTCAACAAGATGGAGCATTCCACGGCCGATACGGACGGCAACGTGCGGCGCATCCCGATGCGGCGCTGGGGTATGCCCAGACGCGCCGCAAAAAGCACGCCGCACTAAGCGTGACCGGCGGCAGGCCAAAGAAGAATAGGAAGCATTCCACCAGAAACATGCCGCGCCACGTCAAGCACCCCGGCCAGAAGCCGAAGAACAAGCGACACCATGCAAAAAAACGCCGTGACTGGCGCGTGAGCCGCCGGGAACGGAACCGCATCAACACCCGGTACAGAAACCAGAAGAACGACTGGCTGTACAAGACGATACACAACCTGGCCAGCATGGGAATGGCGCTGGTACTGGAGGAGTCCACCATCGACCGGCTGCTGGTCCGGTCGAACCGCATGATACCAAGAGAGACGCGCGACCTATTGAAGATGGGACTCAGCCAGGGGACGATACGCGCGGTGGCGGACAGCGTGTTCCCCAAGCATGGGCTGCCCGTATATGGAATCAGCCCGGCCGGGACCAGATCCATGTGTCCGGCGTGCGACGCCAAATTGTGGGCGCCCAAGTACGGCACCAGAGCGTGGAATTTGTGGAGGCGCACGAAAGCGTGCGCCTCCTGTTTGTATTATGTGGACAGGGACGACGTCGCCGCCATAATATGAACCGGCGGCTGTTCCGGCGCCATGCAATGGTGCCGGCCGGCGGGGGCCGGGGATTGGGAGCAGTATGCGCCCGCGCAGCTTCTCGTCCAAAGGCTGCTGGGCGCTGCCGTGGTATGGTTTCCATACACCGGCGAGAAGGGCGGCGGCCAAAAAGGGAGCGCGAAAAACCCATCACATGTGATGGCGGACGCGCGGCTCCTGGACGACCGCCCAGATGCATCCAATTGTACTACGGGCGTAGGGCCGCCGGGGGAGACTCCGGAGGCTTTATGCTAGTTGGGGGAATTGCATGATGCACACCGCAGGCACGGTACGTAGCGCCCGCCGGCGGCACGCCACACGGTTCGGCGGCGGCCGGGCGGGAACCGCGCGCATGGTCGGCGCGGCGGACAGCTCCGACCGCTGTCCCCGCCAAACCCCGCGGCGCCGGGGCGGCGGCTCAACACTAAAAATGCGGCTTCCCCCACGCCTCTCATGCTGAACAGGAAGCCGACCCTCAAGGAGGGCGTCCATGTGTTCAGTACCGTGCAGGCCGGCGAGTACAAGGACTTTGTCATAGGAACCGTGACAGGGGTGGACGGCACCCGGGTCGGCGTGAACGGCATCCGGGTGGACATGGTGGGGCTGAAGAACAAGATGGCCCAGGGCAAGGCCGGGCAGCGGTCCGCCGAGATACTGTCCAACCCCACGCCCGACAACGTCATCATGGGCCTCATATACAGGGTGGAGCACTACGACTTTACCGAGGTGCTGGACCTGGACAGGGACAGGTGCGACATCATACCCCGCAAGGTGTATGCTATCACCGACGGCTGGATCCGGGAGTCGCTGCCGGAGCTGCTCAACGCGGTGCTCTCCCTGCCCCCGGGCCAGGAGAGGGACGAGGCCAAGAGGATCGTCCGCCACCGCATGGACACGCTGCTGGACAAGAACCTCAAGCGGACCCTGTACTCGGTGTGCAGGAGCCTCCGGATACTCAACTAGCACCCCCGGCCGGATCCGACCCGCCGCTTTACGGTTTATATTATGTGCGGGGACGCAGCCACGCATCATGGAATATGTCTATGCTGCTCTACTCCTTCACAAGCTGCAAAAGGACATCAACGAGGACAACCTCAAGACCGTCGTCTCCGCGTCGGGCGCCGACGTCAACGAGGCGCAGGTAAAATCGCTGGTGGCAGCATTGGCCGACGTAGACATCGACGAGGCAGTCAAGGCGGCCCCCGTCGCCGTGGCGGCCGCCGCTCCCGCTGCCGAGGAGGCTGCACCCGAGGAGCCAAAAGAGGAAGAGAAGAAGGACGAAGGAAAAGACGAGGAGGCGGCCATGGAGGGCCTCTCCTCCCTGTTCGGCTAAATACCGCAGGGTCGGTTTTTTTGTTATATCTGGGCGCCCCTTGGGGCGGCAGGCCGTCGCGCATTCACACTTGGCCACATGCGACATTTCGGCGGACTCTCATCTGGCGGCAGAACCACCCAAAACCCATCCAGCGGGCACATTAGCGGCCGGAGCACATCAGGAGGGCTTGTATCCGGCCTTCTCGGCCAAGGCCATGGCCCGGGAGTGGGCGGCGGCCAGCACGTCGTTGCGCGTCTCGGCGGTCACATACCCCGACTCTACAGACAGGGAGCGTGCCGACGAGGACGCCTTGGCAAGTATCTGCACGATGTTGTCGGCGGTGGCGTAGCCGGCCTCCACCGAGAGGTTTATCGCCTCCTGGTGGGCGGCGGCCAGGCTCGCGGCCACCTCCTCTGTATCTATCACCAGATCGTCCCGCTCGTACTTGAAACCGTCCTCCAAGGCCGTGTCCAGCAGTATGGACGCCTCTATGGGCTTGATGTCCAGCTTGCCCAGCATCGAGGCCAGCTTCTCGCCTATGACCTCGCCCTTTCGGACCGGGACTGTATCCTTGGCTATCCATATCGTCCCCTGGTCTATGCGGGTGGGTATGCCCGCCTCCTTGAACTCGGTGAGCATCGGGCCCGGCGCTATGCCGGTATTGCGGGCGGCGACCTCCACATCCATGCTGGCTATGTCGCCTCCCCGGGCCGCCAGCATCACCTTGTTCTTGGCGAGCAGCATATTGAGGCGGAACGGCGACATGTCGGTGAACAGCAACATGCATTGCCCCCGAACGTCCTGCGCCAAGCGGTCGACTCCCGGCGCCCCGGCGCCCTCCAAGGCCTTGACTGCCAGCTTGTCCTTTATGCTGACAAACTCCACCTGGCCCTTCAACTTCTTGCGCAGCTGCAGTACCTGCGAGGCCCGGACCTTCTCCAGCCGTATGAGCGCCACCGTACTGTACTTGTGGGGAGTCTCCTGGAGTTGGGCGTACATCCGGGTCTTTTTGGGAGGATACCAGGTCCTGTTCTCATGCATCGCGTTTGCTACTCCGCACCACGCCACCCATGGTGGCCTTTACCAGAACATCCCTGACGTTCTTCTCGCCGTTGGGGAGTTTCTTCTCTATGGCCCCCAGTACGGCCATGGCGTTGGCCGCCAGCCCCGCGTCGTCCATGGCCTGATCGCCGATGCGGCAGGAGACCGACAGGGATCCCCGGACCCTCACCCGGACCGAGCGCCGGAACCGCTGCAGGAACGCCTCTATGGGGGCGTTGAACGGAACGGGCGCCGGCATCTTGCCCCGGGGCCCCAGCAGCTGGCCCAGTGACTTTCCCACCATGGGCATTATCTTGGTGTCGGCCAGAAAGAAGTCGTACTTGTTGATGAACTTGCGGGCCGCCCTCTTGTCGCTGGCCAGCCGGCCCAGCTCGTCGGCGTCCACCACGGCGCTGGCGTTGGCCGCCTTAGCCTTGGCCCCCATGTCTCCTCCGGCCAGCACGCAGACTGCAGCCTCCGAGCCGGCCTGGGGGAGCTGGACCACCTCGTTCAGCTGAAAGCCCTTCTTGACGTCTATATCCTTGAACACGGTGATGAGCTCCATTGTCTGGGTGAAGCCGCGCTTGCCGGCGGCGGCCTTGGCATCCCCTATCATCTCGCGCATGCGGGACTCGTCGATCACGGGTGCCGTTTTCGGTGGGCCTCATAAAACCGTTTGTCGGCCGGTGAGTACGTGTTTGTGCCCAGCATAGCGCCAAGGGAGTATCCAGCAGGTCTCTTTCGGAGACCAGCATGCCCGGCAGGGGGCACGTGTACGGTGCGTATGATTGTTCCCATAACATGTGTGGAACAGGTTCAGTATTAATCTATACCGTATTGATACCGCTTTTTACCATATAATAGAGGCATTAGACGAGCAAACAAGTGTTTGGATTACGCATAAAGTCCAATGGTGCTGTACGTGTAGGCGACCACCATGCGCAATCAGGAGACGGCGTCACGCCGGCCGCCCCGTAGTATGCCCACCCCGCGCCTGGGACGCGGGAGGTATAGTTTTAGTTAATAATAAATAACAGGAAAT
>JAGWAW010000159.1 GCA_021296165.1 Nitrosopumilaceae archaeon
GAGGCAGTGATCCGCACCATACGATGGCGTAATTTCATCATGCCCTGGCATACTCCAAGGACACATTTCCATCTACTGGATAAGATCTAGTCTTCAAGCGCGATCTCTACAGCACGTACAGTCAAAAATTACCGATATTTGACCGTCAATGTCGACAGACGGCAGTCACGCCCTATGGCAGCCAGCCCAGACGGTGTATCCAAGCGAGATCCACCCTTGGGGACCGAAGTTCCTGAGTCGATGCGGATCCATACCCAAGATTTTTAAACGAACCATCCAAAACACCCCCCATGGCGAAGCGAGAGCTAAAGTTCGGAATACAGAACGGCCTCAATGTGGCCCGGGCCGGCTACACCGAGGAGCGCATACTTACCGCCTGTATGCTGGCCGACAAGACTGGCTACGACTCTATATTCTATATGGATCACACCAACGTTCCCCAGTGGAGGAAGGCCATCGTGCTGGACCCTTGGGTGATGCTCTCGGCCATAGCCGCCGTTACCAAGCACGCGGAGCTGGGCACCTGCGTGACTGACGCGCTCCGGCGGCACCCGTCCAACATTGCCTTGGCGGCCATCACGCTGGACAGAATCTCCGGCGGTAGGGCCATTCTGGGCATAGGGGCCGGCGAGGCTCAGAACCTCAAGGAGTTCTGCATACCATTCGTGAAACCTGTCAGCAAGTGGGAGGAGCAGATAGAATTGATACACACCTTGTACGAGTCGGACCCCGACAACTTGGTCGACTACAAGGGCAAGTTCTATGAGCTGCAGTCCGCGTGTCTCCAAGCGCCATCCATCCGCAAGCCCCGAATACCCACCTACATGGCCGCCGGCGGCAAGCGCACACTGGCTCTGACCGGCAAGCTGGGCGACGGCTGGCTGCCCATCGGGTACACGCCCGAGCTCTTTGAGGACCACCGCGCCCAGATCAAGACGGCAATGGACAAGAGCGGCCGCTCCGACGAGGATAAAGAACGGTTCCAGTGGGCGCTGGACATAGACGTCTACTTCTCCGAGGATGCCGAGATGTCGTGGGCCAAGATGAAGGAGGCCGTAAAGGTCAGCCTCTTCAAGCCCGAGATACTCAGGGTACACAACCTGAAGGAGATAGAGGGGTTCGACTTCAGGAAATACTTTACCGAATACTCAATGTCCGACTCGGACTGGATCATCCGGATGCGTGAGGCGGCCACCAAACTCCCCGACTTGGTGGCCCGGTCTTCCACTGCCATAGGCACGCCCGATGATGTCATACCCACCTTTGAGCGATTCATGAAGGCTGGTGTCAACCATTTCGTGATACGCTTCTGGGGAAAGGAGTATCTAGGATCCATAGACAAGTTCGCCAACCACGTCATGCCATACCTGAGGGAACAGGCGGCAAAATAGATGGAAGATGACTGGGTAGACATACTGGCCGAGTGTCGCCGCGCCATAGACGAGAGCCTGGAGGAGTTGGTACGCATAGAAGAGAAATACCCCGGCGAGGACGCCGTGGAGGCCGTCGGACTCCAGCAGCTGCATGACATGGCCGAGGATGCCGCCGAGGCCGGCCGCGTACGGCGCGCAGAGACGAACCTGGCATGGCGGTACGCCGGATAATTCCAAAAAACACCGACAATATCATGCCCAAAAAAATCCGGGAATTTTCTCAGGAACTGCCGCGGCGCACGCGCCAAATACTACAAAAAACAATCTTTGGGTCAGAGACTGCACCGATTGTAATTAGGTATAATTACTAATGCGGCAGCGGCATCAAATTCCGGCGCTACGGCGGCGTGGAAATACCGTGTGGCCCGTCCGGGGATCCGGCCCACTACAGGGCGTCTGTCGGATCTGCGCGGGGGACGGCCGGACGTCTCCGGCAGTACTGGGATGCATACGGTTCGGAGAGCGGGACGCCCCGGCTGCTCCGCAATACCGCTGGGACCATCGGCGCGGTTTATAGCCGACTACCGCACCATCCCCCGTATGAAGCTGCTTGGCAAGCTGGTGATGAGGTCCCCGCAGAAGATTGCAGAATTTTTGGAGTCCGAGCACGTGGGGCGCATCGCCACCATAGACAAGAACGGCTACCCGCAAGTGATACCGATGAACTTTGCTTTCGTTGGCGGCTTCATATACATGCATTCGCACATACACGGAGAAAAGCTGGACAACATGCGGCGCAACAGCATGGTGGGTTTTGAGGTGGACCGGGAGCTGGAGTTTTTGCCGTCGTACTTTACGCATCCCACCGATGCGTCAGTGGCCGACACCCTGTACGTCAGTGTGGTCATAAAGGGCAGGGCCGCCCTGGTGGACGACGAGGTTGAAAAGTGCCTGGGACTCAACGGCATGATGGCAAAGTACCAGCCCGAGGGCGGTTACGAGCCCCTGAGACCCGGCGACGACGTGCTGGACCACACCGAAGTCATCAGGATAACATCCGAGGAGATCCACGGCAAGTACAAGGTGGGACAGCACATCAAGGCCGCCGCCAGAGCCGACCTGGCGCAGAAGATACTAGACCGCCGCACCCCCACAGCTGCGGCAACCCTAGACGCCATGGGATTCCGCGCAGAAGGCGACAGGGCGGTAATGGTGCGCGAACCCTCATGGTAGCGGCGGCTCGGTCAAATGCCTTTTCATCATCTCATCAGGCATAACTCTGATTCCTCACGGCAGCCGCGCGTGGTGCGGCGCTTACGGATTTAAGGCAATCGAACTGTTCGATGTACATCTTCAAATCCACTTGGTCTTTACGCTCAGGATGCGGCCACGGCGCGATGGTCCACGCCTGTCTGAGGGATGAACCTGGGGATGTACTGTCAGGTAACAGTACGACGCCGTCTGGACTGCCCATCCGGCCGCGCCGGGCGGATCTGGCGCCCCCTCAGGACGTCCCACTCTGGCTATTGGATATGCTGCCACCGGTCCGGTAGCATCTGCCCATTCCCGGCGGCCGGCGGGCCACGCCATCCCAAACACCGGGCCACCCGGCCACATCCCGGTCTGTCGCAGTACCATGCCGACGAGGCAAGAACGATACGCATAGTAGAGGCAAGTAGGATCCGGCAACTCGTACGTCCGCATATGCCGGTTTCTGCCACCGTCCGATACGGGACCAACCGGTAGATTTAGATCCAGGGATCTCCCCCGCGCCCCCGTGGCAGCAGCCAAGCCAAAAAAGCCCAGAGACGGCAGCCGGGCAAAGCACGGCACGAGC
>JAGWAW010000160.1 GCA_021296165.1 Nitrosopumilaceae archaeon
GCCGCCATACATGATATTTATGGAGGCGGGCGGATTGTGCGTCCTGTGCGGTCATAGTATAGCCTGGTCAGTATGTTGGCCTTCCAAGCCAATCACCCGGGTTCAAATCCCGGTGACCGCATTGTGTAGGTGCGCAGGGGGCTGTCCCCCGTGAAGCGGCGCCTGAGGGCCGAGGCGCTGGACAGGATGGCCCACATGGTACGGCTGGCCGTCGCCGCCGGAGACGGGCCGGTCGGCCAAAGATACGCGGGGGTGGCCCGGCGCATGAGCACCCGCCACCGCCTCCGGATGCCCTACGAGATGCGCATGATATTCTGCAAAAAGTGCAAGACGTTCATCCCGCCCGGTTCCGGCTCCCGGGTGCGGCTGGGCTCCCGCCCCCGGGCCGTCCATGTGACGTGCAGGCGCTGCGGCCACATCTACCGCAAGATGCTGGACCCAAGCCACTGAGGGGCCATTCGGGGGGGAGGGGATGTCGTACGGCGGGCCGACAGACGCGCGGCCCCTCCACCGGGTCGCCGGGGCATGCTGCACGCCGGGCGCGCTTTTATTCGACCTTGCACTACATAGGGCATGGGCCAGACCAACACGGTCGCCGACATGGCTGCTGCGGAACGCCGGACATACGGCGACACGTCCGAGTCCGCCATACAACACATGGTAGACATCATAGTAGAGCGGTTTGCGCCGACTTCCATCATACTATTCGGCTCCAGGGCTCGGGGCGATGCCGACAGGCACAGTGATGTAGACCTGCTTGTGGTGATGCCAGAGGGTACGGATGAGAACGAGGCGTGCGTCGCAATGCATGCCGCGCTTCAACACTCACCGTTGCCAAAGGACATCCTGGTCAATACGCAAGAACGCTTGGAGCGCTACGGGCGCATGCTGGGATCAGTCCAACGCGCTGCGCTCAGGGACGGAGTGAGGCTGTATGGCGGACACGGCGCTTGCAGCGGTGCTCATGCAGAACGCCGAGGACGACTTGCGCTTGGCAGAACAAGCATCGTCAGACGAACGGCACGACATCCGCAACCGCGCATTCAACTCCCAGCAGACTGCCGAGAAGGCGCTGAAAGCGGCACTGGTACTGTCCGGGAAGGATACGCCGCATACACACGACTTGATCTATCTGCGTGATAACCTGCCACTGGACTGGAATGTGAACGCGCCCGCAGACCTAGGCAAGCTGACAAACATGGCAGTGACCGCCAGGTATGGCAACGGCGGCACAGCGCCGACCAAGTCCGAGGCAGACTGGGCGCTCGGTGTCGCCACTGACATTGTAAGCGCGGTGCGCACCAGAACGACTGCTGGACCGTAACGTTCTGGGCGCCCGGCCGGCGGCCGGGCCAAGAGAGCCGGTCCGCCCCTCCGATCCCCCTTATTAGGGCGAACGATTCAGCGAAGTCATGGATCAGAACGAGAAGCACGAGCTGCTGCTGTACAGGCTGCTGAACCTGGATCAGAACGTACGCTTTGCGGCCATCTCAGACAAGGACGGGAACCTGCTGGCCCGGGCCGTCAGGCCCGACCTGCAGACCATACTGACCCCCGACGAGACCAAGAACTTCACGAAGTGGACCAGCGAGGCCTGGAACCTCCGGCGGGCCCACCACCCCAAGCTGGGCATGGAGCTGTACAACATCAGCGTCTTTGAGAAGGTGAGGCGCGCCACCTTTGCCCTAGGCGACGACCGGCTAGTCCTGGCTACAATAGACAACAAGGGTGGAATGATGCAGATCCTCGACAAGATACTCAACTTGGTGCTGTACAAGGATTACACCCACGACTGATACCGTTTTTTTCTGGGGGCCGAGTCCCCCTATTCCATAACGCCCATCAGGATCCACTCCCCGCCTCGGACGCTCCACACCTCAAAGGCGTCCGCCGCCGAGTCGCCGTTGGGGTCCATCGTCATGGGCCCCAGCGTTCCGGAGTACCTGTCGGCCACGTACGGAATGGCCTCGGCCAGCCGCCCGGGATCCGAGCTCTGGGCGTGCGCCATGGCCAGCCCCAGTATCCACGCTGATTCGTATGCGGCCAGCATGTCGTGGTTTGTAGGCCGGCCGGCGGCCTCGGCCAAGGCTGGGCTCACGCCGGCGGCCGATCCGGAGACGGCCACCTGCAGGGCCGCATACCCCACCGCCGAGGCAAACACCGGCACGCTCCCCTCCCCGGTGTAGAGAGTCGTCCCGACTGCATAGTCGGTGCCGAACCACCTGGCGTCGCGCGCCTCTTCGTGCTGCGATATCTCCGTCAGGAGGGCGGCCTCCTCGTATATGGCTACAAAGACAGCCACCCGGCCGGTCCCGTGCATCTCGGTCAGGGACGCTATCCGCTCGGCCACGCGGTCCGCCACGCGGGCGGTGCCCTCCCCGCCCTCTAGGGTGATGTCCTCGCCATCCTCCACGGCCACGCCTCTGTCCACCGTTCCGCCCAGCTCCAAAAAGGCGCCGACGACCGAATTCCTGTAGCCCGTCTCTCAGGAGTCATGCGTGCGCCACACCGGAGCAGCACGTCAATCCCGTTGTGCTGCATGAGCCGGGCCAGCTGCATGCCCATCTGCGTGTCGCTGGGGGCAGCCCGAAATATGCGGTCGTCCGCATCCAAGGATCCCACCGTGGCGCAGCATCTCACCGCCAAGTGGTCTGGATACCCCTCGGCCAGAGCCTCCAGCCCATAGCTGGCCGGGAACCCCAGATGTGTCCGTATGCCGGCCTCCTGCAGCTCGACGATCGTCTGTACAATATCATTGGTGGTGTGCATCTCCGGCTCCAGTCGCCAGTCGGCGCCCGTGCCCTCCAGGTACGCGTTGAAGTCGTCAACACCCACCCCACCGACGCCCGCATCACGTCGCCGAACGCTTCATCCGGAAAGGCGGCCCCCACCATCTCCGGCTCAAAGGAGTCCAAACTGCACGTGGTCTGCGGCCCCGACACGTACGACATGTCGACCACCGTCCGCGCCGCCGCCCCCTCGCCGGTCACTACAACGGGCACCATCAGGGAGCCGTGTTCGGGGGGCACCAGCGGCAGGGAGCCGTAGTGATGGCCATAAGGTTTGCAAAAAAACCCACAACACATACGCGCATACCTACAACCATCCTTGCCAAAGCTATAGCGCAGTCAAATCGCCCCGTCTGACCGCCCACCGGCGCGCCCGTCCGGACGAGCC